>DASZOE010000322.1:0-3168 GCA_035550945.1 Acidimicrobiales bacterium | reverse complement strand
GAGCAGCAGCTGGGCTGGCGGGCGTGGACCACCATCGAGATGGGCACCGGCGCGGTCCTGCGGTGGTTTCGCAGCCGGGCGACGTCCTAGCGATACCGTTCGCCTTCGAGAGGGAGGTCCGGGGTGCGGAGACGGCGCTGGTCGGTGGTGGCGGTGATGGTCATGGTCGCGGCCGGTGTGGTCGCCTGTGGCGGCGACGGCGACGACGAGGAGCCCCGCCGGGCGCTGGACAAGACGGCGCCTCCCGGGGCCACGGTCGTCAGCGACGACGGGGTGGGCTTCGCGGTGGCCGTCCCCAGCTCCTGGAAGCAGCTCCCCCTCGAGCTCTCCGCCTTCGACCAGGAGGCCGACGCCCTTCGGGCCTCGAGCGACAAGGTCGGCACCGGCCTGGTCCAGCTGAAGGGGGCGGTGCGCAGCGGGGCCAACATGGCCGCCATCGACCCCGCGACGGGCGCCACCGTGAACCTCATCGTCCTGGAAGCGGCGAGCGACAAGTTCGACAGGACCGTCGACCAGATCGTCGACCAGCTGCGGGCCAACGGCGCCACCGACCTCCGGCGGGAGGAGATCACCGTCGACGGCGTCCCCGGGGCCCGCATGCAGTTCCGGCAGCGGCTCCCGGGAGAGACCGGCGCGGTCGAGGTGGACACCACCCAGGTGATCGTCCGCCGGCGAGACCGCGACTTCATCCTCACCGTGAGCGGGGACACCCCCGACGCCGCCACCATCGCCGGCAGCCTCGAGCTCGCCTGAGCGGTCCGCCTCTCAGCGGAAGAGGTCGTCGCCGGGGGCGCGGACGATCTCGTCCCGGACGGAGGACTCCCGGAGCCAGCTCCGGTCGACGCCCCGGACCACGGCCACGGGAACGGCGGCCGCCTTCCCCATCACCAGCTCGGCGGCGGCGGCCAGCTCGTCGGCCACCGCGACCTCGGTGGTGGCGAGGACCTGGCCCGAGGCGTCGGCCGTCCCCCGGAGGTCGACGAGCGCGGCCACCCCGGCGCAGCCCAGGGCGACGTCGGCCACGCCCCGGCGCCAGGGACGCCCGAAGCTGTCCGACACGACGACCGCGACCTCGACGCCGGCGCGGGCCCGCAGCCCGTCGCGGATGCGCCGGGCCGAGCGGTCGGGGTCCAGGGGGAGGAGGGCGGCCTGTCCGGGCGCCACGTTCGAGAGGTCGACGCCCGCCCCGGCGCACACGAAGCCGTGCCGGGTCTCGGTCACCACCAGGTCGCCGCGCCGGCGGAGGACGCGCACCGCCTCGGACTCGGCCAGGCGGAGCCGGGCGGCGGGGTCGGCGTGGTCGACGGCGACCAGGCGGCCCTCGGCCTTGGACACGATCTTGGACGTGACCACGACCACGTCGCCGTCGACGAGGGTGGCGGCACCGGCGACGAGCGCGGCCAGCACGTCGCCGGGGCGGACCTCGGGAAGCCCCTCGACGGGGAGGATCTGCAGACCCTTCACGGGAGGGGGGACGCCACCACTCGGGCCAGGCCCGCGGCCTCGGCGGGGCCCCGCATGACGGTGGGGGCGACCACGCAGCGCATGCCCTCCTCCTCCACGGCCGGGGCGAGGGCGGCGTCGGCCGCGTCTACCACCAGGGTCGCCGCCCACGGGGCCCACAGACGGGCGACGCCCACCACCGACGGCTCGTGGCCCAGCTCGGCCAGGAGACGGGCCGCCGGGCCCCGGAGCGCGGCTCCGGCGACGATGGGCGAGACGGCCACCGTGTCCTCCCGGCGGGCGGCCACGGCCTCGGGGACGCCGGGGACGGCGAGGACGGGCGCGATGGACACGAGGGGGTTGGAGGGAGCGATGACCACCCGCCGGGCCCCGGCGAGGGCGTCGAGGACCCCGGGCGCGGGACGGGCCGTCTCCGCGCCGGCGAAGCGGACGGCCGACGCGGTCACCGCATGGCGGCGACGGACGAAGTACTCCTGGAACCCGAGCTCGCCCTCGCCCTCCACGACGACCCGGGTCTCCACCGGGTCGTCGGTCATGGGCAGGAGCCGGGTCGCCAGGCCCCACGCCCGGGCCAGCTCGGCCGTGACCTCCGACAACGGCGCGCCCTCCCGGAGCCGCTGAGTGCGGTAGAGGTGCGTGGCCAGGTCCCGGTCGCCCAGGCGGAACCAGGTCTGGCCCGCGGCCGACGAGGCGGGCGCCGCCCGCCGCAGGCCCTCGAGGGCATCCATCACCGCCCACGTCTCGCCGTCCCGCCCCCATCCCTGGTCGGGGTGCACGACGCCGGCCAGGGCGTAGGTGACGGTGTCGAGGTCGGGGCTCACGTGCAGGCCGTGGAGCACCACGTCGTCGCCGGTGTTGACCACGGCGGCGACCGACGCGGGATCGACCACCGAGCACAGGCCGCGGAGGAGCCGGGAGGCGCCCACGCCCCCGGCCAGGGTGACGATCATCCTCGCGAATTGTGCCCCGAGTAGCGTCCCGAGGCGTGCTCGCCGCACTGATGCGGACAGCGCGCCGGCGACCGGCGTTGACCGTGGCCGGCTCCTACCTCGCCGTCGCCCTCGCCGCCCTCGGGCGGTCGGTGCGACCCGGCCGGACGCTCGTCGCCGCAGACCTGCTGACGATCGTGCCCCCGTACTCCGCCCTTCCGGGCGCGCAACCGGGGCACAACCCCCTGCTCTCGGACATCCCCTACCAGTTCTACCCATGGTTCCGCTTCGTCGCCGACGCCCTGCGCGACGGGCACCTGGTCGGCTGGAACCCGAGCATCCTCGGCGGCGTCCCGGTCAACCCGAACAGCTTCTTCAGCGCCCTCTACCCGCCCACCTGGCTTGCGGCGATGATGGGCCCTTTCGACGCCTACAACCTCTTCGTGGTCCTGCACCTGGCCTGGGCAGCCCTGGGAACGTACGCCTGGAGCCGCACCCTGGGCGTCAGCCGGCGGGCGGCGTGGGTGACAGGCCTGCTCACCTTCGCGGCCGCATTCTGGGTGCACTGGTCGTTGCACCTCGGCCACCTCGTGGCCTTCGTGTGGCTCCCGTGGATCCTCGCCGCCCTGCACCGGACCATCGTCGGCGCCTCGGTCGGGCGCGCCGCCCTGCTGGCCGTCGCCGTCGGCGCATGGTGGCTCGGCGGCAACCCGCAGTTCGTCTACAACGGAGCCCTCGTGGCCGCGGTATACGGCGTCGCCCTTATGGCGGGCGG
>DASZOE010000321.1:0-9443 GCA_035550945.1 Acidimicrobiales bacterium | reverse complement strand
GCCTGCCGGCGCGCGCCGCGCTGGCCACGGCAGTCGCCCGGACGGGCGAGCGGCAGATGGGCCACTCGGTGCCGGCCGTCATCGACGGGCGGGAGGTCCACACCGCCGCGACCATCGTCTCCGTCGACCCTGCCTCCCCCTCGACCACGGTCGCCGTGTCCGCCTCCTGCGGGCCGTCGGAGGCGGAGGCCGCGCTGGAGGCGGCCCGGCGGGCATGGCCCGCGTGGCGGCGGGCCCCCGCCCGGGACCGGGCCGCGGTGCTGTTCCGGGCCGCGGAGTGGATGCGGGCCCGGCGGGCGGAGCTCGCCGCCCTCGAGGTGTTCGAGGCGGGCAAGCCCTGGAAGGAGGCCGACGCCGACGTCTGCGAGGCCATCGACTTCTGCGAGTACTACGGCCGCCAGGCGCTGCGCCTGGCCGCCGGCGGCGAGGTCGCCTCCGCACCGGGAGAGCGCAACGAACTGCACTACCAGCCCCGGGGGATCGGCGTGGTGATCGCCCCGTGGAACTTCCCCCTGGCCATCCCCACCGGGATGGTCACCGCGGCTCTCGTCACGGGCAACGCCGTCCTGTTCAAGCCGGCCGAGCAGACGCCGGCGGTCGCCGCCCGCCTGGTCGACGCCCTCCGGGCCGCCGGGCTCCCCGACGGGGTGCTCGCCTTCCTCCCCGGCGTCGGCGAGGAGGTGGGCGCCTACCTCGTCGGCCATCCCGACGTGGCCTTCGTGGCCTTCACGGGCTCCAAGGACGTGGGCCTCGGGATCGTGGAGACAGCCGCCGTGCACCGGCGAGGGCAGCGCCACGTCAAGCGGGTGGTGGCGGAGATGGGGGGCAAGAACGCCCTCGTGATCGATGCCGACGCCGACCTCGACCAGGCCGTGCCCGTCGCCCTCACGTCGGCGTTCGGCTACGCCGGGCAGAAGTGCTCGGCCGCATCCCGTCTCGTGGTCGTCGACGCCGTGTACGACGCCATGGTCGAGCGTCTGGTGGGGGCGGCCCGCCAGCTGCGGGTGGGCCACCCGAGGGACGTGGGCGTCGACCTCGGCCCCCTCATCGACGCCGACGCCCAGAAGCGGGTGCGGTCCTACGTCGAAGCCGCGCCCGCCGAGGGGCGAGTGGTCCTGGCCGCCGACGACGTGCCGAACGACGGCTTCTTCGTCGGCCCCACCGTCGTCGCCGACGTGGCGCCCGGCGCCCGGCTGGCCAGCGAGGAGATCTTCGGCCCGGTGCTCGCCGTGCAGCGGGCCACGTCCTTCGCGCACGCCCTGGAGGTGGCCAACGACACCGACTACGCCCTCACCGCCGGCATCGTCTCCCGCTCGCCCTCGCACATCCGTACCGCCGCCGCCGAGCTGCGGGCCGGGAACGTGTACGTGAACCGGGCGACCACGGGCGCCGTCGTGGGCCGCCATCCCTTCGGGGGCTACGGGCTGTCGGGCGTGGGCTCGAAGGCGGGCGGGCCCGACTACCTCCTCCAGTTCACCGACCCCCGAGCGGTCAGCGAGAACACCCTCCGCCAGGGCTTCGCGCCCAACGAGGAGGGCAAGTAGCCGAGGGCGCACCCCGGGCGGCGCGCTAGGCTCGCGAAGGAAAGGGCCGTTGGCGCAGTTGGTAGCGCACTTGCATGACGCGCAAGGGGTCGGGGGTTCGAGTCCCTCACGGCCCACCCCGAAACCGCAGGTCAGCGGGAGTGGGGGCCCCGTACCGCCGGAGTTGGCGGTGTGTCGTAGGGGCGTCAGTGCTCGAGCGCGAACGGACGGTCACTCCTGATCGAGGATGTACCGGGGCCCCGGGCCGCGCCGGGCGGCTTCGTCGCCGGGGTTGAGGAGCCGGCACGCCTGCAGCGAGAGGCAGCCGCACCCAATGCATCCGGTGAGCCGATCGCGGAGTCGCTCGAGCACGCCGATCTGCTGATCGATGCGGGGACGCCACGAGTCGGACAGGCGTTCCCAATCCCTCCTGCTCGGCGTGCGGTTCTCGGGGAGCGAGGCCAGGGCGGCACCGATCTCCTCGAGGCTCAGCCCGACCTGTTGGGCGATGCGGATGAACGAGACCCGCCGGATGGTGTCACGGGTGTACCGGCGCTGTCCGCCATGGGAGCGGGCGGCATGGATGAGGCCCTGCGCCTCGTAGAAGCGCAAGGCTGAGGCCGCGACTCCGGTGCGTTCGCTCACGGCGCCGATCGTCAGGACCTCCGCGTCCATGTCACGAACGCTACATCGCCTTTTCTCTTGACCTCAAGTGAACTTGAGCAATTAGCATCGAGGCGTGGTCAAGGTCACCGGGGCAACCGGAAACGTCGGTCGCATGTCGTGTCCCAACCGTTCGACTGCCTGCCAACGGCCTCGGCGGACACTGTCACACCGTGGTGCCAGACTCGGGCCCATGGGCAGCGCCGGCATCGGCCAGACGGGCTCCGAGCACGTCCCCCGGTGCGGGCGGGCGGGAGGCGCCGAAGATCCCCCGAGGAATGGTCCGCTCGACCGATGAGTCTCGGGTCCTCACGCCGTCCAACCCGGAGAGTGCCTGCTCACCGAACTCCCACCCCCGAGGAGCCATGACAACGACCACACCTCTTGCCATCGAGGCCACCGGGCTGGCCAAGTCGTTCGGCGGGACTCGCGCCGTCGACGGCGTCGACCTGGCCGTGCGCAGCGGCTCGGTCTACGGCGTGCTCGGCCCCAACGGTGCGGGCAAGACGACGACGATTCGCATGCTGGCGACGTTGATCCGCCCGGACGCGGGCAGCGCCCTGGTCCTCGGTCACGACATCGTCAAAGAGGCTGACGCCGTCCGGGGGGCCGTCAGCCTCACCGGCCAGCTTGCGTCGGTGGACGAGGACCTCACCGGCCGCGAGAACCTCGTCCTGCTCGGCTGGCTCCTGGGGCTGAAGCGCCCGGCGGCCAAGCGCCGCGCCGAGGAGCTTCTCGACGCCTTCGGCCTCACCGAGGCCGCTGGCCGTCTCGTCAAGCACTTCTCGGGAGGGATGCGCCGTCGCCTCGACATCGCCGCCAGCATGGTGGTCACCCCCCAGCTCATGTTCCTCGACGAGCCGACGACCGGCCTCGACCCGAGGTCTCGCAACCAGGTGTGGGGGATCATCCGGGCACTCGTGGCGGGGGGGACGACGATCCTGCTCTGCACCCAGTACCTGGAGGAGGCCGACCAGCTCGCGGACGGGATCGCGGTGATCGATCGGGGCAGGGTGATCGCCGAGGGGACGCCGGGGCAGCTCAAGGCCTCGGTCGGATCCGGCGCGCTGCACGTGCGGCTGCTCGACCCCGGACAGCGGCCGGACGCGCAGCGGATCCTTGACCGCGAGCTCGGCGGTGTCATGTTGGAGCCCGACCCCGCCGCCCTGTCGGCGTCTTGCATCGACGGCGATCGCGGTGCATTGGCGGTGGCGGAGCTGTCGCGCGCGGGCGTGCGGATCGCCGACTTCTCGCTCGGCCAGCCCAGCCTCGACGAGGTGTTCCTGGCCCTGACCGGCCACCCCGCCGAGGACCAGACGTCCGAGCAGGCCCTTGTCAGCGGAGAGGAGCAGCCAGCATGACGTTGAATCCAGCTCAAGCCGATCTGGGCACCGCCGCCGACGAGGCCGCAGTCCGCAAGGCGATCTCCTCGACCGCCCGCCCGGCCAGGGCGAGCGGACTGTCGTCCGCCCTCGCCTTCGGGTGGCGGGGGATGCTCAAGGTCAAGCACGTCCCCGAGCAACTCCTCGACGTGACGATCACGCCCGTGATGTTCGTGCTGCTGTTCACGTACATCTTCGGGGGCGCCATTGCCGGGTCGACGGGCGAGTACTTGGATTACATCCTGCCCGGCATCCTCGTGATGTCGGTGCTGTTCACAACCGTGTACTCCGGCGTCGCCATCAACACCGACCTGACCAAGGGCGTGGCCGACCGGTTCCGCTCGCTGCCCATCTGGCGGCCGGCACCCCTGGTCGGAGCGTTGCTCGGTGACAGCGTCCGCTACCTGGCCAACGGCACCGTGATCATCGTCCTCGGGTTGGCCCTCGGCTTCCGCCCCAGTGCCGGTATCGGTGGCGTCGTGGCGGCGCTGGGCCTGGTCGTGCTCTTCGCGTTCGCCCTCTCCTGGGTCTTCACCACCATCGGACTGCGACTGCGCTCGCCCAGCGCGGTGATGAACGCGGGGTTCATGGGGATCTTCCCGCTCACGTTCCTCTCCAACGTCTTCGTCGACCCCGAGACGCTGCCGGGGGCCCTCGAGGCCTTCGTCGACGTCAACCCCATCTCGATCCTGGCCACCGCGTCCCGCGGGCTCATGGAGGGCGACGTCGACGCCAGCGACATCGCAATGGTGCTGGCGGTGGCCGTGGCCCTGACCGCGGTGTTCATGCCCCTTACCACGCGCCTGTACCGCAAAGGATGAGAGGGCAGCGTGAGCGGCGTGTAGCGGGCCCGGCGCACCTCCTGACGGCTCGGCGGGCGAGGGCCTGGAACCAACCGCCGCCCGCAGATGAGGCATCCGCTCGCGTACCCGCTCCGTGCGCGGCTCCTCGCTCGCAGGCCGCCTGAGCACTCAGCTCCGGGCGCCGGGCTGCAGCACACACAGCGGCACCCATGCTGGGGTTCGCCTCCCGCCGGACGCGAGGCCGTAGGGGCTCCGGAGTGCCAAACCACTTGCAAAGTTCCCGATCGGCGCGATCCTCAGGCAACGACGGTGCGGGACATTCGGCGACGGCGGTTCGGCGGCGCTTCAGGTCGAAGAGAAGGGCGACGGCGTTGTCCTTCCCATGGTCTGCTGCTCCCCACAGATCCCTCCGCTCCAGCCGCCTGGAACGCTGGAAATTGAGTGCTGTATCGGCCTCAAGGAGGTACAAGAGATGAAGAAGGTTCTTGCAATCATGGCGCTGGTATCAAGCCTGTTCTTCTTTGTGGGGAGCGCCGCCGCCCAGCCCGCGGCCGACGCCGGACCCGTGAACGAAAATGCCTGCGAGCAGACGGACCCGCGGTGGGCCGACGCTCCGGCGCCGGCCCGACTCGGTATCCCTCACGTTCAGGGCCATGTGCATCAGGGCACCGGGGAAGTGCTTGGCTGCCACCACGCCATCGGGACCGAGGACCCAAACCCGAACCCGTGACGATGACGAGCGGCGTCGCTACTCGAGCCTGAGAGCCAATCGTGACCGGTGCGCGGCCCCTTGCCGATGCTCTCGCAACCAAGGTCCGTCATGTCCACGTCCAGAACCGCCCTTGGTGCCAGCGGGCGGACTCGTCCATGGCGATGTCCGTCAGTGGTGGTCCGTCTCGGCCTCCACGGCCAGGGCGAGCCACCGCTGTTCAACGTCGGCCAACTGGGCCTCGACTGCCGCCAGCTCCGTGCCGATGGAGGCAAGGGCGTCCCGGTCGGCACCGGCGTCGACCAGGTCGTCGGCGAGCCGGCCGCGCATGCCTTCGAGGGTTGCCAACTCCTTCTCCGCCTCACGAATCAGATGTCGCAAGGTCGAGGGTGAGCGCCGCGCCGGTCGGGCTCCGCGGCGTTGGATCTCGCCTCGTCGTCGGCCTTCCCTGGGTGCCCCCTTCGCTGCGGCGACGCTTGACCGGGTTGCGACCGCCCGACCCCTGGCCCGGCGCGCCCGCCGGGCCGTCTCCCACGCGGCGTACCCGCCCGGCAGTCGCCGGCCCGGATGATCCTCGTCGATCACCAGCACGTCGCTGACGGTCCGCTCCAGGAACGCCCGATCGTGGCTCACCACGACGACCGCCCCGGGCCAGCGCTCGAGCTCGTCCTCCAGGACCCGCAGCGTGTCGAGGTCCAGGTCGTTGGTGGGCTCGTCGAGGAAGAGGACGTTGGGCTTGGCCCGCAGGGTGAGCACGAGCTGCAGCCGTCGCCGCTCGCCGCCGGAGAGCATGGCGATGGGCGCCCGCTGCGCATCGGCGTCGAACCAGAAGCGCTCGAGGAAGCGGGCGTCCTCCCAGTCCGGCCGCCGGCTGGGCCCTGCGACGGCGTCCTCCACCCGCACGGCGGGGTCGAGCTCGCGACCCCGTTGGTCGAACATCCCCACGGCCACGGTGCTGCCGACGACCACGTCGCCCTCGGCGGGGACCAGGCGGCCGGCGAGGACGTCGAGCAACGTGGACTTGCCGACGCCGTTCGGGCCCACCACGCCGAGCCGTTCGCGCCCGTCGAGGACGAAGTCGACACCGCGGAACAGCCAGGGACCCTCACCGAAGCGGTGGCCCACGCCACGAAGCTCGACCACGGTGTCGCCCAGGCGCTTCGTGCCGAATGAGAGATCGAGCTCGCCCTCACGGGCCTCGCGCTCGGGCCTGCCTTCCACGATCGCCGTCGCCGTGTCGATGCGGGCCTTGGCCTTGCGGGTACGGGCGGGCGCGCCTCGCCGCAGCCATGCCAGCTCGGAGCGAGCCAGGTTGCGCCGCACCGCCTCCTGCTTGGCGGAGCGTTCGACCCGCTCGGCACGGGCCTCGAGATACGACGCGTAGCCGCCCGAGTGGACGTGGGCACGGCCCCGGTCGAGCTCCAGGATGCGGGTGGTCACCCGATCCAGCAGGTGGCGATCGTGCGACACGAGGACGAGGGCGCCGCGGTGCGCAGCGAGGCGCTCTTCGAGCCAGGCGATGGCATCGATGTCCAGGTGGTTGGTGGGCTCGTCGAGCAGCAGGACGACGTGTCTTCCCGACTCGTTGGAGGGGCCCACTTCGGCCAACGCCTTGGCCAGCACGAGCCGCTTGAGCTCGCCGCCCGAGAGCGAGCCGACGGGGACGCCGCCGCGACCACCGAGGCCGAGCCGATCGAGGATGGACGCCACCTCCCAACTCCCGCCCGCCGCCTCGGCGAGCGTCGTCATCCCGAGGTCCAAGGTCTGAGGGAGCGCCACCACACGCGCGCCACGACCCCGACGCACGACGCCCGCCTCGGGTTCCTCTAGCCCAGCCAGCTGGCGCAGCAGCGTCGACTTCCCGCACCCGTTCAGGCCCACCACGGCGAGGCGGTCGCCCGAGCCGACCGTGACCGACACGTCGGTGAACAACGGCCGCCCGGGCCGACTGGCCGACAGCCCGGCGGCGTCGAGCAGGATCACTCCGGCAGGCTACGCGGGCCTGCGGTCCGTCTCCGCATGACGCGCAAGGGCTCGGGGGTTCGAGTCCCTCCCGGCCCGCCCCGTAGCCGGGAGCGGAGGGCGACGGGCGTCGCCCTCCGCTCAGGTACCGCCAAATGCTTCTTCCGGGCCTAGAGCGTGAAGGTCTGGGTGAGAACGACGGCTCCGCCCTGCACGACGGTGATGGTGGCGCTCGAGAACTCCACGTCGGTGATCTCCGCCGTCCAGTTGCGACTGGGGCAGCCGGCCTGGTCCCAAGTGGGCTGCGCGGGCGCCCCGGTGAGGACGTTGAACGTCACGTTGCCGTTCTTGACCTCCGACACGGGGATGGACTGGGTGCCGCTCAGCGTGACCTCGGCCGGGTTCTGGCCGGGCGCTTGGTTGCCGCCCTGGTTCGTGCAGGTGGCGGTGGGCGTGCCGGTGGCCGTCAGGGTGATCTGCACGTCCTGGTTGCCCAGTCCGGCGAGCTGGCCGGTCGACGACAGCGTCAGCCCCTGATCGGTGAAGGTCGGCGATCCCTTCTTGAAGTGCACGTTGGCGGCCCCCGCGGACGTGACCGCCACCAGGATCGCCGCGGTGGCCGCCAGGGCCAGGACCCCGCTCTTACGCAGAACGCTCACAAGCTTCTCCTCCGGACGCGCCAGGGCGGATCCCGGGCTCTCTGTCTGGTTCAAGGGTATTAACCGATTCGTCCAGTATCAAACACGACGCCTGATCGCCTGGTTCGCCGCTGGCCAGCACCCAGGCCGCGAAGAACACGGCGAAGGCGATGAGGAGCCACCCGAACGTGCGCTGGAGGCGCTCACCGGAGACCCGCCCGGCGTAGCGAGACCCGACCACCGCACCCGGGACCGCCCCGGCGGCGAGAGCGGCGGCCACCCCCCAGTCGATGTTGCCCAGCGCCCAGTGGGCGAGGAGGGTCGGCACCGAGAGGGCGGCAACCACGACCAGGCTGGTGCCCGAGGCGGTCCGCATCGGCATCCCCAGCACGACCAGGTAGAGAGGGACGAGCAGGAAGCCCCCGCCGTTGGCCAGCAGCCCGGTGGCCAGCCCGGCGACGGCCACGGACCCCACGACGAGGAGTCGCCGCCTGCGCCGACCTTCTGCGGCCCGGGCCTGCTCGTCCGTCAGCGGGCGCAGGATGCGAGCGCCCACGACGGCGAGCACGACGCCCGAGGCCAGGAGTAGGGCCTGGCCGCCCACGACGCGGGACAGGAGGGCGCCGGCCACGGTCGCGGGGACGCCGCCCACGACCGACCAGAGGGCGACGCGGCCGTCGAGCTCGCCGCGCTCGAGGTACGCCCCGCAGCCGGCGGCGGCGATGAGGACCGTGGCCGGCAGGGGCGTGGCCACCGCCGTCACCCCGGGGAGGCCGAGCAGGGCCAGTGCCGGCGTGGCGAACGACGAGCCGCCGAGGCCGAAGAGGCCCGAGAGCACGCCGATCACCAGGCCGACCGCGCTCACCACCGGCCAAGGCGCCGTGATCACCCGGGCAGGCTAGGAGGCGACCGGGGTCCGGGCGCCCGACCGCGGCGGTGGACCGGGTCCCCGTGGGGCATGGTGGGGGAATGGAGCGGGCCTCCGGCAGACGGCCCTCCCCGGCGCGCATGCTGGCCCGAGGGCTCACCAAGCGCTGCGCCCTGTGCGGGAGCGGCGGGCTGTTCACCGGGTGGTTCCGGATGCGGGAGCGCTGCCCCCGGTGCGGCTACCGCTTCGAGCGGGAGGAGGGGTTCTTCCTCGGCGCGTACGTCGTCAACCTGGGCATCGCCGAGGGCCTCGTGCTGCTCGTCGGGGTCGTGCCCTGCATCGCCTTGCTGGCCGCCAACCCCGACGCCAACCTGTTGCCGATCGTCGTGAGCGGGCTGGCGGCCGCCGCCCTCGCGCCCCTCGTGTTCTATCCCTTCTCCCGGACGCTGTGGTCGGCGATCGACCTCATCCTCCGCCCCGCCCACGCCGTCGAGCCGACCGACCAGGCCTGATCCGCCCGGTCAGCCCTCGGTCATCACGATCCTGCCGGTCAGGCGGTGAGGACCCGCAGCCCGAGGACGAGCACGACCAGCCACAGGGCGATCCACACGCCGGCGACGACGACGACCGCCACCAGGCAGCCGGAGGGCGTGTTGGCGATCCGCTCGGCCACGTTCCCGCCCCGCCGCTCGACGAAACCCGAGTGGAAGCCGCCCGAGGTGGAGGGCACCTTGCTGTCGATCCCGGCGTACTGCATGACCACGTAGGCGGCCACGCCTCCGATGGTGGCCACGACGAGGATGATCAGGAGGACGATCACTGGCCGAACGGGAACGAGGGCGTGGTCGTCGGGACGGTGAAGGGGGGGCGCACCGTCGTGGGCACGGGCCGAATG
>DASZOE010000320.1:0-3127 GCA_035550945.1 Acidimicrobiales bacterium | reverse complement strand
GTCGCGGTCCTCCGGCGCGACGCCGGGGCCGGCATCCTCCACCGCGAGCCGGATGACCTTGCCATCGCGCCCGTCGATCGCCATCCGGACAATCCCTCCTCCGTGGCTCTGCGCGTTCTCGACGAGGTTCACGATGACCCGCTCCATCCGGCGCTTGTCGACGTGGACGACGGCGCCCGATGCCGACGGGTCGACGTCGACGGGAACGTCGGAGGCCTTGGCCGACCGGAGGGCGTGGACCACGAGCTCTTCGGGCCGGACGGGTTCCAACGACACCTCGGCGGCGCCGGCGCCGATGCGCGACATCTCGAGCAAGTCCTCCACCAGCCGCTGGAAGCGGCGCACGTCGGCTTCGAGGAGGTCGAGCGCGTTTCGGGCTCGCTCGGGGAGGTCGTCTCGGCGTCGGTGCAGGACCTCCGCGGAGGTGGCGAGGGTGGTGAGGGGCGAGCGCAGCTCGTGGCTCACGGCGGAGGCGAAGCGGGCATCCCGGTCCATCCGCTGCTGGAGCGCCGACGTCATGCCGTTGAAGGCGTGCGTCAGCGCGTCGAGGTCGGCGTCCCCGCTCGTGTCCAGCCGGACGTCGAGACGACCGGAGCCCACGGCCGTCGCCGCCTCGGCCGCCTCGGTGAGTGGGCGCAGGAGCCGACGGCCGGCCCAGATCCCGACGACGGCGCCCGCCACTGTCGTGACGGCCCCGGCCGCCACCAGGGCGTTGCGAAGGGTTCGCAGCGTACGGTCGAGCTCGGCCAGGGAGGCCACCTCGAAGTAGGCCCCGTCGCCCTGAGCGAGGGGTACCCCCACGACCAGATGCGGTACCCCGCGCAGGCGGAACAGCTGACGACCGGGGGTACCGCCCGACGCCTCTTCGCGGAGACCTCTCGGGATGTCGTCGCGGCCCGCCTCGAGTGAGGCCGCGAACCACCGGCCCTCGTAGAGCAGCACAGGCTGGGACCCGACGGGCAGGGCCAGCGCCGAGAGCACCCGGGGGATGTCAGGCTGCGGGGCCAGGAGCTCGTTCTCGACGATCCCCGCGCCCGCGTAGCTCCGGCCCGCGACGGACCGCACGCGCTGGTCGAGCAGGTACTTCTTGGCCAGCTCGTAGGTCATGATGGCCAGACCCGCGCTGAGGACGAGGGCGCCCAGGGCGAAGGCGGCGATCACCCGCTGCCGGAGACCCACGCGTCGCCGCGACGGATGCCGAGCCGGGCCGACCATCTCGGCGCCTAGGGCTGCAGCTTGTAGCCGAGCCCGCGGACGGTCACGACATGACGTGGATGCGCCGGATCGTCCTCGATCTTCCTCCGGAGCCGCCGGACGTGCACGTCCACCAGCCGGCCGTCACCGAAGTAGTCGTATCCCCACACTCGCTCGAGCAGGATCTCACGGCTCAGCAGGCGGCCGGCGCTCCACGCCAGCTCGCACAGCAGGCGGAACTCCGTCTTCGTGAGCGCCACCTCCGCTCCGTTGCGACGGACGATCCCGGCGTCGGCCTCTACCTCGAGGCTCCCGAAGCGGAGCGTCTCGCCGGCCGTCTCCGCGCCCCGGACACGGCGGAGCAGGGCCCGGATGCGCGCCGAGAGCTCCTTGGGAACGAACGGCTTGGCCACGTAGTCGTCGGCCCCGGCCTCGAGGCCGGCGACGCCGTCGTGACTGTCCGAGCGAGCCGTCACCATGATGATCGGGACGTCACTCGAGCGGCGGAGGCTGCGGCAGAGGTCGAAGCCGTCCAGCCCCGGCAGCATCACGTCGATCAGGACGAGCTGCGCCGGCCGGCGGTCGAAGATCTCGAGAGCCTCCTCGGCCGTCCCCGCCTCCACCACCCGGTACTGCTCTTCCTCGAACGCAAGGCGCAGGGCCTTCCGGATCCGCTCGTCGTCCTCCACGATGAGAAGCTCGGCCTCCACCCCAAGATGATGCCCTGCGCCGCGAGCTCCCGGGGACCGGCGCCATTTCTCGCGAGGTAGTGGTCGTCGATTGCGCGGTGTAGTGTCCCCCGCTTACCCACCGCCGTTCCTCCGGGTGGGACTCTCGACAGCTGCGGCGTGCTCAGCTCGCTCGCCCCTCGGGCCGCATCCGCCCGGAGGAGGTCCTCGATGGCGCCAAACAGAGGGAGATCGGCCACGTCACCGACGCTTCCCGGAAGTGGGTATGACAAGGATCCTCGGCTCGGTGTCACCGATCTGCAACATGGGTCGGAAAGACTGGGCCGCTGACCACCGGGACGACCAGGCGCCGTTTGGCGGGGCTGGCCGCCGCCGCCCAGTTCGCCCTTTGCGTGGCGTTCGTGCAGTGGCACGCCTTCGCCCGGTTCCTGGTCGCCGGCAGCGCAGAGGCCGCCGTCGCCAACGCCGAGGCCATCATCCGGTGGGAGCGCGGGGCCGGTCTGTACGTGGAGAGCGCCGTCCAGGGGCTTGCCCTCCGGCAGCCGCTGTTCAGCCACCTGGTCGTACTCGTCTACACGGCGGGCCACATCGTGGCGCCGGTCGCGGCCTTGGCGTTCCTCTGGCGCCGGGACCGGTCGCGGTTCCGCTCGTGGCGCAACACCCTCGGCATCACCGCGGCGCTCGCCCTGCCCGTGTTCTGGCTGTGGCCGCTGGCGCCGCCGCGGTTCGTGCCCGGGCCCGAGCAGCTCCTCGACCTCGTCGCCGTCGATCCCTCGGTCGTCGATCTCGGACGTCCGATCGCCCCGGCCCTGTTCAACGGCTTCGCGGCCATGCCCAGCCTGCATTGCGCATTCGCGGTGTGGGTGGCGCTGGCGACGGTCCCTCTCATCCGCTCTCGGGCGGCCAAGCTGGCGGTGAGCGCCTACGCCGCGCTGATGACGGTGGCCACCATCGCCACCGGGAACCACTTCGTCCTGGATGCGGTGGGCGCGGTCGCCGTCCTGGCCGTCGCGCGCGTGGCCGTCGTGGGCGTCCAGAGGTGGCGGGGGACGGTGGCCCACTCGCCGCACGACGTCGCCCGTCGGGCCCAGGTCGCCCTCCTCGGCGTCATCCTCGTGGTGTGGGTCCCTCGGGGCCAGTGGGCGGCGGTGGCGGGCATCCTGCTCGTCCTCGCCACCGTCGAGGCGGTCCGCCAGCACGCCCAGGGTGTTCCGGCCTGGCAAGCTCGTCCGCACATGACGCAC
>DASZOE010000319.1:0-19713 GCA_035550945.1 Acidimicrobiales bacterium | reverse complement strand
GGCGGCGGCCTCCAGCACCATGACGTCCCGCCCGGCCTCACGCAAGCGGAGGGCCGAGGTGAGACCGGCCAGGCCTGCACCGACGACGACGACCTCACACCGCTCCACGAGGTCATCTTGGCGAGCCACTCGGGGGGCACGCAACGCCGTGCGCAGTGAACCTCCACCTCCCGCTCGCAGAACGCCGAGGAGCGTACGTATCCTTGCCATGGCCGGACGCGCCGTTCTCGCGACCAAACGACGGCTCGGCGGTGGTCAAGCCCGCGCCCGAATGCTCCGCACCTCAAATCGTGATTCGGGCGCCGGTTGCGCGTCGTTCGGGCGCGACCGACTGCCGACGACGTGATGACCAGCACGCCGATTCGGTCGCGGCTGGCTCAGATAGATGACCGGCTACGCGGCGAGCTCGACTTCGGCGGCGAGGATGACTGGGAGGTCGAGGGGAAGCGCCGCCATTCCGATGGCGGTTCTGGCGTGGGCTCCGGCGTCGAAGCCGTAGAGATCGAGCAGTAGCTCGGAGGCAGGGTTCGCCACGAGCGTGGTCTGCGCGTAGCCCGGATCAGCGTTGATGTTGCCGTAGACCATGAGCCATGCCCTGATCTGGTCCAGTTCGCCGAGGGCGCGCTTGAGGCTCCCGAGCATCGCCAGCGTGGCGGAGCGAGCTGACGTCTGGGCATCCTCTAGCGGTACCTGGCTGGGCACCTTGCCGAACGGGCCCAGCGGTGATCCGTCGGCGGCGAGCGCTCCGTGTCCGGACACATAGGCGCGATTGCCGCGGACGCGTACCCACTCGAACGGGATCGTGATGCCAGGTGGAAGCTTGGGCTCGGCCGGCAGCTCCAGCCCGAGGTCGTTCAGTCGCTGTTCGACGCGTCCCATTGCTGCCTCCTCGGCCCACTCTTGCCGTCCAGGGCGTTTGACATGTTGTCAAGGAGAATCTACGAGTAGATTGACAGCATGTCAAGCGGCGATCCGGCAACGCGGCGGCGCATCCTCGAAGCCGCTCGGGAGCTCCTCGAGGCAAGACCGGGAGCCAACATCGCGATGGGCGAGGTCGCCGAGCGCGCCGGCGTGTCTCGCCAGGCGCTCTACCTCCACTTCGCCGACCGCACCGACCTCTTCCTTGAAGTGTCACGGCTCGCGGACTCGACGGCACGAACACCGGCACGCCAGCGCAGAATCGATGAGGCACCGACAGCGCGAGACGCGTTTCGGGAAGCGATCGCCCTGCAAGCGTTCCTGAAGCCGCGGCTCAGGGGCGTCGCGACGGCAATCGACGTGCTGCGCCGCAGCGACGCCGCCGCTGATGCGGCTTGGAAGGAACGCGAACACGCTCGCCTACAGCGATGCGAGCAGGTCGTGCAGCGCCTTCACGACGAAAGCCAGCTCGTATCGGGCTGGGACGTCCCCACCGCCTCCCGCTGCTTCTGGGCGGTGACGTCCCAGCGGGTGTGGGACGACCTCGTGATGGATCAGGGCTGGTCGACTGCGCAGTACCGCAGCCACATCACAGCGCTGCTTGAGGCCGCACTCCTGCGCCGAGAGGCGAAATGAGCCATTTGACGGCTCTGGACGCTGCTCGAGGCGACCGAATGACGGGCCGCGAGGATCAAGCGGTGGCGACGACCCGAAAGGTTCCCGGGCGGCCCTCTTCGCACAGGTCCATCAACTTCCCAATCTCACCCGCCGTCTCAGGCCGGCTTCTCATCGCCTGGACGTCATCGATTGTCCGCCAAGGGCCGAATGAGTAGAACTGCTGCGGGTCATCGACGCTCTGCAGCAGCGTTCCCTCGCCGGGCGGCTGCAGCAGGCTCCTGAAGTAGCCGCCAAGCGCCTTCCACGCCTCCACGAACTCGCCCTGCTTCCCGTCTCTCACCCGCCAGGCGCCAAGGGTGTAGATCTTCTCCCGCATGTGCCGTGCCTCCCTTCCGAACCCGCGGACCGGCCCGAGTACCGGCACATGATCGTCGGCGAGGAACCCAAGACGCACGCGACGGACCGACAGTGCGGCTTGCAGTATGGCGCCGCATATCGCTCGACGGGCTAGGCGAGGGGCTCGCAGGCGGCTTTGATGTTCTCGAGCGTGCGCTTCATTCCGGCGCGCACAGTCGTTATTGCATTACGGCCGAAGACTTGCGCGACGCCCGTGACAGGTTTGACCGGCGTCAGGCCGCCGCGAGGTAGTGATCGGGGAACCGGTCGTCGTGCATGGCGAGAGCGGCGGTCATTACCCGGTAGCCGTGTCGGGTGGGCCGATAGAGACGAGCTCTGGGGACCTTGGCGACGAGGCCGTGGCCGCGGAGCTTGGCGATGAGCCTCGAGACACGGGCACACCGGCGGTGTGCCTCCTGAGCGTCGGTGGGTGGTCGGCGATAGAGGCGGGCGACCAGATCCGCGTTGCGGAACCCGCTGATGGCGTGACCCCCGGCCAGCACGGCGCGGAACAGCTCCCGGTCGGCGGGGCTGAGGGGATTGAAGCGGGCATGGTGGCGCCCATCCTTGGTCCTGCTCCGGCACAGGGCGTCCAGAGCGGCGACGCCCTCGCCTTTCAGTGGGGCGGCGGCCAGGGCATCCAGGTAACGATGGTTCGAGGCGATCCCCACCTGGAAGTACCGCCACACGTTGGCCACCCCCTTTCCCATCTCACACCACCGCCGCTCGCGCCGGCCTGCCTCGTCGGTGAAGACGCGCAGGACCCGGAACTCACGCGGATTATTGATCGTGGTCTCGACTCGAAGGACCGAGACCTTGTCGTAGACCTTGACCGAGTTGCGGGCCATGCGGTGCTTCACCCGCCAGCCCTCGGGCCTCTTCTTGGTGTCGGTGATGACCTCGGCCCGAAGCGCCGGGTGCAGCTTGCGGCCCAAGAAGCGCAGGACGTCGACCGAGGACATGTTCAGGCTGGCGTGGCGGATGAGATCAGGCAGCACGGCGGTGAGGGCGCGCCGGTCCCGGAACATGACGTCGGTGGCGATCTCGGCCTGGTCGAGACACCAGTAGTAGCTGCCGAACTCGGCCTCGGCGATGGCGGGCAGGTGGATGTTCACCCGTCGGGCCAGGGCATCGAGCAGCCGAGGCCAGGCGCGGTGGGCGAAGCGCTCGCACAGCTCGCCGGCCGCCTCCAGGTCGTCAATGCGCAGCAGGGCGTTGTCGGCCCGCAGGTAGCCGATCCCCCGGGCGTCGAGCTGGCGGGCCAGCCACTCCCTGCCGTTCAGGTACATCTGCATCCCGAAGGGCAGCCAGGTTTGCAGCCGGACGTGGATGAAGCCGAGCTCGGGGTCGATGAAGTACCAGTAGAGGTGCACGCACTTGCGCTCGCGCGAGATGACCTCGAGGAGGTGGCTGGCGTGGTTGCGCCGCAGGTTGAACGAACGACAGGGCTCGACGATCCGCAGGACGCACACCAGCCCCTCGGTGATCCCGTCTCGCTCGGCGATCCCACGGGCCAGGTCCTCCTTGGTCTGCCCCGTGGCTCTGGTGGTGGCGTGCTCCAGATAGACGTATGGCCGGCCGGCGGCCTCCGCGCTGCGCTGGGCGTGCACGCACAAGGCTTCGGTGGCTGCCTTCGTCCAAACCGAGAACTGGGTGAGCGGACAGCCCAGGTTCCACAGCATGACCCGCACCCCTCCGGGGCGGTAGAGGCGCATGAGGTGGCCTCTGAAAATCATGCGGTCGAACATCGCCAGACTGCCGACCACACGGTCCCCGTGGACCGACTCGAACCTCGCCATCGCCGTCTCCTTCGGACACTCCACGTGCCTGACCGCGACGAGTGTGGCCGCCGCATCGCCTTCGTGCTGAGTGCCTGGCTCGCCGCAGACTGGCGGGCAGAGGGCCGGCTTTGCCGGCCCGGCTCCGATGAGGCCAGCACGCGGCTGGGCTTCAACTCGCAGGCTTCGGCCGCCCCCTCAGCAATGAGGCAGAACGAGCTCCAGACCCCTTTGGTTGCGGCCGAAGGCTGCGATAGGCGATCGGTGCGCTCGAAGAACGACGCCAACTCGTCCGCTCCCAGCTTCGGGCGGGGGATGTCAACGGTGTGCGCCAACCGGGTGCCGCTCCGCGTTGGTTCGAGACCGAACGTCCAGTGAACTTCGATCTGGTGATTCTCGGTCTCGCCCTCCTCGAGTGGAAACAGCGACAACCATCCCAGGCGTCGGCGGTCGTCGAGCGTCTCGATGACACATCGTGGCGAGAAGGACCCGACTTCGCCCGTCCTGACGTCGCTGTCGAACGTCGTGCCGACCGCGAGCGGCCCGTTCATGCGGACGGCGAGCACCTCGCCGCTGCCGGCCAGGGCCGGATGCCGAGAGATATCTGAGACGATCGCCCACACGCGCTCGGGTGGCGCCGCGATGTCGATCTCGGCCTCGGCATGCCACCCGCGATGGCTCTTCGCCATTGCGGGCAAGGTACCTCTGACCGTCAGCGGCCGTCGCCGTCACGGGTGTTCGTCAAGAACGGCAGCACCCGGGATGCGAAGAACTTGGGTTCGAGCACATCGGCGACGTGTTCCTGGCCGTCGAGCACCACTACGTGGGCGTTCGGGAGCGCCCGAGCCACGACTTCTGCGTAGGGCTTCGCCGGATCGGCGCTGGTCTCGCCGGTGACGAGAAGCACCGGCACGCTGATCGTGCGCGTGCGTTCTCGTCGAGCCGGGCGGTCACCTCGGCCCGGATCTCTCCGGTGATGGTGTGGGCGGCCGCGACGCGCCCTGCCCATGACGGGGCGGTCCGAAACGCCGCCATGTCCTCATCGGACATGTCCTCGAGTGCCCTAAAGAGCAACTCGACGACGGCGTCACGGTCACCGGCGGCGAGCAGAGCGTCCATCCGAGCCTCCAGGTCTGCTGGCAATGCGAACACCAGGGGGTCGGGGACCGGCCATCCCTCGTAGAGGACGAGCTTGTCGATGTTCGAGGTGATCGTCGCTGCGCCGAAGGCGACGAACCCAGGAGTGGCCATACACGCTGACCGGGCTTCCGGTGCTGGCGGCCACCGCGTCAACGACGGCTGCTACATCTTCGAACTCCCGCTCGAGCGCATAGTCCGGCGAGTCGGTGCTCGAGCCTCGACCTCGTCGGTCGACGGCATGGACGGTGAAGTGCGGCTCCAGATACGGCATCAGCGGGCGCCATCGTGCGTGGTCAGCCGGTGTTCCGTGTACGAGGACGAGTGGCGGCCCGCTACCGGTCTGCCAGGACGCGATGTCGGTTCCGTCGCGCGACCGGACGATCATCATCGACGACTCGTCGTCCGATGTCATCGGCCTCTCCCGGCGGCTCAGTGATGCTTCACCAGTCTCGCAGCCCCGATCCCCACCACCCCGCGGCCGTGACAGAACGACGGCTCCGCTGGTCGCTCGGGCGCGACAGATTGTCCCTCCTGAACGGACGCCGCTCCTCCTACGTCGGCGGTGTCCGCCGTCGAGTGCGTTTGAACCTGGAGCTGGTTCGGGCTACGGGATCTTCGAGAACGTCGCCGGCCCTGATGTCCGTCCCATCACCGCTGAATCGAGCGGCTTTGGAGCTCGGACGGCTTACCGTGCGGCGCCTGCAAGGAAGGCAGCCACGACGTAGGTGGCGTGCCGGTCGAGGGACACCCGCGCCCGGTCGTAGCGCATCGTCGTTCGCGGGTCGGCGTGACTTGCCGCCTCGTGCACGTCTCGGAGAGGGACGCCCGCGTCGAGGGCGGCGGTGATGAACGCGTGGCGGAGGGTGTGCGGCCCGACCGGCTTGTTGATCCCTGCCCTGCCGGCGAGGCGTCGCACGATCCGCCAGGCGGCGTGGCGGTCGAGGCGCTCGCCGTTCCGACCGACGAAGATCGGGCCTTCGACCCGCTCGCCGATCGCCAGGTCTATGGCTCGCGCCGTGCGGGACGCCAGCGGGATGGTGACGACCTTGCCGCCCTTGCGCAGCACGGTAAGGGTGCGATGGCCGCGTTCGAGGCCGAGCGCCTCGATGTCGGCGCCGAGCGCTTCCGACACGCGCAGGCCGTTGACGGCCAGGAGTGAGACGAGCGCGTGCTCGCTCGCCGAGGCCAGTCCAGCGGCGAGCAGGAGTGCGCCAACCTCATTGCGGTCCCGGCCGGTGGCGTGGGACTCGTAGTCGAGTCGGGGTCGGCGGACGTGGGCCGCCGGCGACCGCTCGAGCAGCCCTTCCTGCTCGGGGTAGCGGTAGAAGCCCGCCACCGTGCACAGCCGACGAGCGACTGTGGCCCGGGCGCGTCCGCGAACCTCGAGCTCGCGGGCGAAGCACTCGATGTCCGCACGGCGCGCCCCGAACAGGCGGACGTGGTGCTCCTCGCACCAGGCGGTGAACTGGCGCAGGTCGAGAGCATAGGCGTCGCGGGTCAGTCCGCGGTAGCCGGCGAGGAACGCGGCGAGCGCGTACCGCTCAGCGTCGGAGAACTCCGGGGCGATGACGACGACTTCGGTCGTCGGCGTGGTGGTCATGTCACACCTCCAGGTCGGGCCGAGGCCTGGAGGCCGGAGCCGCCCGGCCCCAGCTGCATTTCAGAGCGACAACGTACGACGGTGAGGTACGCCCTACCGGCGCGACTGATCGCCACGGCATGGGCCGCGCGCGCGAGGCTCCGGGGACGATGGCGACGTTCGCGTTCATCCACGGCGGCGGAGATGTCGGCTGGTACTGGCACCTCGTCGAGAAGGAGCTGCGCGCCCGGGGACACGAAACTGTTGCGCCCGATCTGCCGTGCGACGATGACTCGGCCACGCTGGCCGACTACGCCGACACCGTGGTAGAAGCCGTCGACGGTCGGCGCGACCTGGTAGTCGTCGCCCAGTCGTACGGCGGCTTCACGGCACCGCTGGTCGCCGACCGCCTGCCGGTCGATGCGCTCGTGCTGGTCACGGCCATGATCCCTGCTCCCGGTGAGAAGCCCGCCGACTGGTGGAGCAACACCGGCCACGGCGACGCCGTTCGGGAGCAGGCCGAGCGCGACGGTGGCCTCACCGGCAACGACGACCCGTTCGTCGCGTTCTATCACGACGTGCCCCGCGCCCTCGCCGAGGAGGCGATGAGCAAGGCGCGAGGTGAGTCGGATGCGGCCTACAACACCCTGTGGCCGCTCGACGAGTGGCCGGCGTTGCCGACCAGGTTCGTGCTGTGCAGGCAGGACCGGTTCTTCCCAGAGGCGTTCATGCGTCGGGTGGTCGCCGAACGTCTCGGCGTCGTTCCCGACGAGATCGAGGCGGGGCACTGCGTCGCTCTCAGCCGGCCTCGCGAGCTGGCGGACCTCCTGATCGGCGATGCGGCCTCGTAGGGCGCACCGAGGCACCGGCGACAACCAGCTGGTCGCCGCTCAAGCACTCGCACGATCACGCAAGACGCAGCCATGCGTTCGCAGTGTGCCTGTGGGCGTCGCTCGCCCCACTCAACCGAGAAGTCATCTGCTAGGGCACCCGGGGTCGATCTGGCGGTGAGGCAGCCACGACGCCGTGAGCGCGAGGGGAGTGCTTCGCGGGTGTCGACGTGGCTGGCCTACGTCCCCAACGACGGCGGTGGACGGCGTTCTGGCGCGACACATCACGTAACGCTCGATTACCCGCACGCCGATTTCGGTGGCAACGGTGCATCTGTCTCCACGCTGATCGCGCCGAGCCCCGGGTCGCTGGTTGCCCGGGCGTGAACGACACCTCCACCGCACGCACGAGACCGCGGGTATTGGGTCACTCGAGGACTCATTAGAGGAAACATGCGCTGCAGGAGGCCTGCCAGCCATGTCGGGAACTGTTCGACGCGCCAGCCGGCGTCGTGCACGAGGCGCAAGTACGCGTCTGGTGCGAGCATCCACATCGTGTCGGTGACCTTGTCCTCGTCGTAGCGAAGCGCACTGGTTTTCCGCGTCAGGGTCGACGAGAACTCGTTTCAGTCCGACTCGTCGCTGGTGCTGAAAGCGCGCCCACACCTCGGCGGCGTCAGCGTCGATCGACGCGGCCGTCTCCAGCGCACGCAGCACAGAGCCCGCGCCCGCGCGGGCTTTGCGCGCTTCCCAAGGCGCGCTGCCATCCCATAGCGGCGATGATGGACGGGTGCGACCGACCCGCTGTCCCGTGCTCGTTGGTCGGACCGCTGAACTCACGCTGCTGACCGAGGCGCTCGACGCGGCAGGGCGAGGCGAAGGCTCGGTCGCCGCGGTCGTCGGCGAGGCGGGAATCGGCAAGAGCCGGGTCGTCGACGCACTCGCGAACGCCGCCGCGTCACGGGCGATGCTCGTGGCTCGGGGGCGCGCAGCCCGGACGGGGACCCCCGTCCCGTTCCGACCGTGGTCCGCGGCGCTGGTCTCGGTGGTCGGACAGATGCCGTTCCCGGCGGACCCCCTGCTCCACCCCTGCCGGGCACGCCTCGGGGCGCTCGTCCCGGGATGGGCCTGTGCGAACCGGGACGTGGCCCTCGACGCCGTCGCCGTCGGTGAGGGCGTCCTGCGGCTCCTGCACGTGCTGCGCGACGGAGCGCCGGTGGTAGTCATCCTCGAGGACCTTCAATGGGCCGACCCCGAGTCGCTCGCACTCGCCGAGTACGTCGCCGATCGCGCAGCCGAGGAAGACGTCGTCCTCGTGCTGACGGCGCGGGACGAAGCCTCGAGCGGCCTTGAGTTCGTCGTCGACCTCGGGCGCAGGCGCACGGCGACGGTCCTCGAGCTCGATCGCCTCGGCGATGCCGAGGTCGCGTCGATGGCCGCTCTCTGCCTCGGCGAAGCGCCGCCGGCGGACGTGCTCGACCTGCTCGCCCGCTACGCCGACGGGCTCCCCTTCCTCGTGGAGGAGCTGCTCACGTCGGTCTCGCGCGGGACCGGTGGCGGCGCGAGACCGTCCATCCCGCTCACGTTCGCCGACGATTTCCGGCGGCGTGCCGCGCAACTGGGTGACGATGGCGTCAACGTGCTGGCTGCGGCGGCGCTCCTGGGGCGCTCCTTCGACTGGTCGGTGATCGGGCCCGCAACCGGGCTCGGCGATGAACGCGTGCTCGAGGTCCTCCGGGGGGCGTCGCTGCTCCAGATCGTCGAGGAGGACGGCCGCGACGCGGCGTTCCGGTTTCGGCACGGGTTGTCACAGAAAGCGGCTCTCGGTGGACTTCTCGCACCGAGCCGCAGGACCCTGGCTGAGCGGTTGCTCGCCATCGTCATGGAGCGGCGTAGCGCGCCTGAGGGAGACTGGCGCGCGCTCGCCGCCGCACTGGCCACGGACGCGGGCGACGACGTCATGGCCGCCACCCTCCTCACCGAGCTCGCGGCCGAGGCTCTCGACGCCGGCGCATTGGCCACGGCCGCCCAGGTCGCAGAGCGGGCGGTCGCCGCGTCACCGGACCAGGCGAGGCCCGCCGGCGCGGCGCTGGTGCTGCTGCGAGCGGCCACGCTGGCCGGCGACACGGCTCGGGCCGCAGAGGTCGGCGATGCCCTGCTGCGGTCGGTCGACACGACCCAAGGTGATGGCAACGACGTCGCCGATGTCCACCTGCACCTCGCCCGCGCCGCGCTCATCGACACCGACCGCCTTCGCGCGCGAACGCACATCGAGGCGGCCCAGGGGACCGCGCGTCCCGGCGCCGTCCGCACCCGCGCCCTGGCCGACGTGCTCAGCGCGCAGCTCGCGCTCGCGGATCACGACGCGCGGGAGGCTGCTGACCGGGCGCTATCGGCGCTCGACCGGGCTCGCGCAGCCGGATATCACGACGTCGCCTGCGAGGCGCTGGAGGTGCTCGGACGGGTCGAGCGGCTCGCTGACTGGGAACGGGCCGACAGGTGGTTCGAGGCCGCGCTCGAACTCGCCGACGAGGCGAAGAACGTCGTGTGGCGAGTACGGGCTCTCAGCGAGCTCGGCATCCAGGAGCTGTTCGCGGCGAGGGCTCCGGACCGCCTCGCCATGGCGCACGACGAGGCTGTACGCATCGGTGCCGTCGTAACGGCGGCGCATGTCGACCTCCACCTGGCAGCCCTGCACGGGCTCCGGTACGAGATCGATGACGGGCTGGCGGCGGTGGCGCGGTGCGAGGAAGCGGCCCGCCGCGGCCGGCTCGGCCTCCTACTGGCGGCGGCGGTGTCGAACCACGCGATCCTCGCCTCGAGCCGGGGCGCCGACGACGAGGCCGCCGGGCTGATCGACGAGGCGCTGTCGCTCGCTGGCGACGACAGCCAGTCCGTCGCGAACATCCGTGGCTTCGGCCTCGTGGCCACTTTGCTCCACCGCGACGAGCGTGCCGAAGCCCGTCGGGCGGTCGAGGCGGCGATGGGCGTGTTGCCGGAGGGATCTGACGCGGCGAGTGGCCCGGTGCCCGACCTGGCAACGTTCCTCCGGGCCCTCGACGGCGAACTGAGCGACACCGACGCCGAGCACGCCGTTGCGAACGTCTCGAGGCGCCACGCCCTCGGGCGCGGCCTCGTGCTCGCGGCCGACGCCGTAGCGCGCGGGAGGCGTGGGGATCCCTTCGCGGTCGACGTGTTCACGCGGGCCGAGCGCGAGCTGCGCAACACGCCGGGGTGGCGGCACGTGGTCCGCCGCCACGTGGCCGAAGCCGCACGGCGAGATGCGTGGGCGGAACCGTCGGCGTGGCTGCTCGAGATGATCGCGTTCTTCGACGCGAACGGCCTCGCCGCCCTCGCCCGCGGATGTCGCGCGCTCGTCCGTGAGTCCGGCGGACGGGTGCCCAGGCGCACGGCTCTCCCACCGCTCCCTGCCGCCCTCGCAGCACGGGGCTTGACGGCACGGGAAGCCGACGTGCTCGCGCTGGTAGCGGAAGGGTTGCAGAACCGGACGATCGCCGAACGTCTGTACCTCTCGGTCCGTACCGTCGAGAAGCACGTCGAGCGGTTGCTCGCGAAGACCGGCGCATCGACGAGGACGGAGCTCGCGGCGTGGGCCCTGCGCGCCGAAGATACGTAGCCGCCGTCTCGAGAAGTACGTGGTTCCACCGCTGTCGTGGGGCCCGGTTCGGGCGGACGATGCAGCCATGGACAACACACTCCGATCATTCGCCCCAGAACCCCACAGGGTGGCGGCCGAAACCTGGGTGATCCCCGAGGTCTTCACCGCTGCGCCTGGCACGTTCGTCCCGATCAACTCGATGGTTATCGCGGGCGCCGAACCGGTCATCGTCGACACCGGCACCGCTCTCAACCGGCAGCGGTGGATGGATGCGGTGTTCTCGATCGTCGAGCCGGTGGACGTGCGTTGGGTGTTCCTGTCGCACGACGACCACGACCACGTCCGGAACCTCGTCCCCGTCCTCGAGCTGTGCCCGCACGCCACGCTCGTCACGACCTGGTTCATGGTCGAGCGCCTGCGCGGCGACCACGACCTTCCGCTCGAGCGGATGCGGTGGGTCAACGATGGGGAGAGCTTTGACGCCGGCGACCGCACGCTCGTCGCGCTGACGCCACCGGTCTTCGACTCGCCAACAACCCGCGGACTCTTCGACGCCACCTCCGGCGTGTACTGGGCCGCGGACACGTTCGCGTCGCTCATCCCTGACTGGCGACTGCGCGATGTCGGCGAGATGGATCACGCCTTCTGGCACGAGACGATGCTCGCCAACAACCGCATGATCTCGCCGTGGCACGGGCTGACCGACGAAGTCCGCTTCAACCGCCACGTGGACCGCGTCGCGACACTGCCGGTCACCACGATCACCTCGGCCCACAGCGGGACGATCACCGGGCCTGCGGTGGCGGAGGCGTTCAGCTTGATCCGCCAGCTCCCGCGACTCGAGCAAGCGCCGCTACCGACGCAGTCGGACCTCGACGCGATCGTCGCCCAGCTCGCAGTGGCGGCGACGGCCAGCTGAAGGAGATGAAGCACATGGACAACCGCCAGACCGTCACCCACTTCCTCACCCGGGCGTTCAACGAGAAGCAGCCGGTCGAGGCCGCGCAGCTCCTCGGCTCGACGTACGTGCAGCACAACCCCCAGGCACCCGACGGGGCCGCAGCCTTCGTGGCGTTCATCGAAGGGTTCACGGCGTCGTTCCCCGAGGTGACGCTCGACATCAAGCGCACCGTTGCCGACGGCGATCTCGTCGCCGTGCACAGTCACCTGACGCTGCGGCCCGGTGACCGCGGCAGCGCCGTGATGGACATCTTCCGGCTCGAGGACGGCCGGATCGTTGAGCATTGGGACGTTCTCCAGGAGGTGCCCGAGCATGCCGCAAACGACAACACGATGTTCTGAAGCGTTGCGCTCCGGCGGCCGCAGGCGGGCGGCTGCCGGGGCCCGTTCCCGACGTTGCTTGACGGCGGCTCCGTACAGATCGACGGTTCGCGAACGGCTCCCGCCGGTCGACGGGTACAGATCGCCGGCGCCTACTCGTCGTGCAGCAACAGGCAAAGCGGGCCTTACGACGACGACTTCAAGGCGGCGCGGACTGCCGCCTTCGGCCAGCACGTCATCACCGCTATCTCGTAGGGCGTCGCGTCGGCGACATCAACCGTCGTGGGGTTCCCGCTCAGGCTCGGGCGGCCCGGCGCCGGCCGACCGTCGCCGCCATCGGAGGCGCTGTCGCTGCCTGAGAAAACAGATTCGTCGCGCGCGGTCACGGCCAGCTCCAGACCCCTCCGAGGCCGTCGGCGAAGACGACCACAAGGCGGTAGCGGCAGCGTCTTCGGACTAGAGCTCCTCGCGCTGCCACCGCAGCATGCGGGCGCCAATGTCGACGATGAGCCACCAGCTCGCGGCATCGCGCGGGTTGCCGCAGACCGCCCCCGGGTTGGCCATGCAGGCGCCGGTCGCGAGCCAGTCGTTAGACTCGCCCGGGACGGGGCGCACTGCGCGCGTCGTGGCGCCGTCGTAGGCGAAGAGCGCCGGTTCATGCGTATGGCCGACGAGGCCCAGCGAGCCCAGGGGGCGGTCGGGTAGGACTCGGGCGGCAGACGCCTCGGTGAGGAACCCGAGCAGGGGGTGGCGCGGTGAGCCGTGCCAGCAGTCGATGCCGTGACGGCTGGCCATTGCCCGGCTCGCCAACCTGAACACGTCGCGCCCGCGGGCGGTGACCCGGTCTGGCCCGAGCGCCCAGGCGTCGTGGTTTCCGGCGATGAGCAGGTCGAGTTGGCGAGCCGCGCCCACCAGCTCAGGCGTGACCGGCTCGCTTCCGACCAGATCACCGAGACACCAGCGCTCGTCGACCCCGGCCGCCGCCATGGCGCCGAGCACAGTCAGGAGCCGGTCATGCCGACCGTGCACATCGGAACAAACGCCGATCCTCACACCGAGCATCCATTTTGGCTTCTTCCGACTGAACGCCGTCGGGGGATCCTCCATTGGGACGCCCCTACCTGCTCAGTCATCGCTCCGGAGGGCGGCACTAAGTCTCATCGCTGTTACGCACTGGGCATGCGATCAATCTGCACGGCGGCAGCGTGGGCGACTTCAAACAGCGCCGCGGACAGTCGGAAACGCCAGGCGTACGAGCAGGGCTCGGCGCTCAGAAGCCGGCCGGAGCCTTGGTCCGCGCGGCGGCAGCACAGGGCAGTGCGGAACTCCACGCTCACACCAATACGCGATACGCCCGAGATGGGTCCTGCGATAGGAGACGACGCTTCGACTGCGCGTCCGGCGGACGGCGTGGGCCCTGGCGCGCCCACGGGGAGGCCGGCGCCGGCCTCCCTGCCACTCGCTCGCTGCTCCGTCTGCTGCGACCGGGGTTCGCACGGCTGCTAGGCCAGTACCTCGTTCCGGGCATCCAAACGAGCCGCGTCCCACGGTTCGAGGAACGGCGCCAGGACCAAGAGTTCCCGACGTTCATCTACGGCGTCGATGCTGCGACTGGCGCGCCGCTTCGGCACACCTGTGACCCCGACCAACTCGGCACCTACTACGACAAGGACGACAGCCGCCTCCACTACCTCACCCCCGTGAACTTCAGGCGCCAGGTCCTGATCCCGTACGCCTCAGAACCGAACCGGTATCGGCTAAGCCGCTCGCGGCTCGAATGCCTCAGCCTCTGGGGGCTCGACATCTCGTTCAACACTGCGGGTCTTGTCGAGGTGTACCTCGGAGACCTCGGTCGGAGCCTGCCGTCGGACGAGTGGGGCCACTGGCTCACGCACAACGTGATGCCGGAAGGAGAGATGGAGCAGGGCCGATTCCGCCGGGACTTTCTTAACCAGTTCGCGTCGTCGCCTGACGTCCCAGGTGATCTGAGACGGGCACGGGAGAAGGCGGCGAAGGCGTCCGAGCGGCTCTTTGGGACCCCAGTCTGGCGACCGCTCGGCGACGACGTTGCCCCGGAGTACGAGTCGATGATCGGCCCGCTGAGCGAGGACCCAGCAGCACTTGGTGGCCAGATGATCCTGCTTGCGAAGTGCTTCGTCGATGCGATCGATCCGGCGCCGTTGAAGGCGTTCCTAGGTGACGCCCAGTCCGGGGAGAGGAGTCTGAGTTTGCTCGGCCGCGTGGCCGAGCGCCTTGGAGGATCAGCAGGTGTCGTCGAGCCGTTGCGGGCGCTGTACGACGTCCGGTCCGCCGGTGGCCTCGCGCACCTGGCGGGATCCAGACGCGAAGCAGCGCTCGAGCGCCTCGGCATCCGGGTCGAACGCGTCGATCGTGCTCATCCCGCGGATGCCGAGGCGCGATCCGAGTCCGCTCGGCCCAGCGGCGGGGGATGATTTAGTGGCTGCCCGACAGCTCGTCGGTCGTGACGACCGGGCACCGTCCATGGCTGGCTGCCTCTTGCACGTCTCGGAGAGGCACGCCGGCGTCAAGGGCGGCGGTGATGAACGCGTGACGGAGGGTGTGAGGGCCGACCGGCTTGTTGATCCCAGCCCTGCGGGCGAGGCGCCGCACGATCCGCGACGCGGCGTGGCGGTCGAGTCGCTCGCCGTTCGTCCCGACGAAGATCGGCCCCTCGGGCCGCTCGCCGATGGCCAGGTCGATCGCTCGCGCCGTGCGCGGCGCGAGCGGTATGGTGACGATCTTGCCGCCTTTGCGGAGCACCGTGAGGGTGCGATGGCCGCGTTCGATGCAGAGCGCTTCGATGTCGGCGCCCAGGGCCTCCGAGACCCGCAGGCCGTTGATGGCCAGCAGCGAGACGAGGGCGTGCTCCCGCGCCGAGGCCAGGCCAGCGGCGACCAGGAGCGCGCCGATTTCATTGCGGTCCAGGCCGGTGGCGTGCGACTCGTAGTCGAGGCGAGGCCGGCGCACGTGGGCCGCCGGGGACCGTTCGAGCGGCCCCTCCTGTTCGGCGTAGCGGTAGAAGCCGGCGACCGTGCACAGCCGGCGGGCGACTGTCGCCCGGGCCCGTCCCAGGGCCTCGAGGTCGCGGGCGAAGCACTCGATGTCGGGCCGGCGCGCTGCGAACAGGCGAACCTTGTGCTCCTGGCACCAGGCGATGAACTGACGCAGGTCGAGGGCGTAGGCGTCGCGAGTCAAGCCTCGGTAGCCGGCCAGGAACGCAGCGAGCGCATACTGCTCGACGTCGGAGAACACGGGATCGACGAGTGCAACGTCGGTCGTTGGCGTGGTGGTCATGTGGCACCTACAGGTCAGGCCGAGACCCGGAGGCCGGAACAACCAGGCCTCAGCTTCGTTTGAGAGCGCCAACCGTTGCACGATCTGTTGCGGCCGACCGGCCTACTCGGCGCTCGCCCGGAACGCCCCTACCGCCGAATATGTGCTTGTGCCGGCGGCGCGCCGGCAGCTTGCGGCAGGACGGACGATGACCGATGAGCGCCGCACGCGCCGAGCGTCATACCTTTGATGAGCGAGAGGCATCTCGCGGCTGCGCTCGACGACTTGCTCGACGACTTGGTCGGCTCGGAGGTGGAGGTCGGGCTGCAGGTCGCGGTGATCCGCAACGGCCGCACGGTCGCAGACGCCGCCCGTGGCGTGAGCGATCCTCGTACCGGCAGGCCCGTCGATCGAGACACGTTGTTCTGGGCCGGTTCGACAGCGAAGGGTGTGGCCAGCTCGGTCGCCCATGTTCTCGTCGACCGGGGCGATCTCAGCGATGACCTCCGAGTCGTCGAGGTGTGGCCGGAGTTCGCAGCCCATGGAAAGGGCGACGTGACCGTGCGCCACGTGCTTCTCAACACCGCCGGCGTTCCGGGTCTCCCACCGGAGACGAGCGGGACAGACCTGTGCGACTGGGACCACATGTGCGCCGTCATCGCGGACGCCGAGCTGTGGTGGCAGCCGGGAACACGATTCGGTTACCACGCCAAGACCTTCGGGTTCCTCATCGGTGAGATCGTCCGCCGAGCGACCGGCAAGGCGATCGGTAGTCAGCTGCGGGACCTCATCACCGGTCCGCTCGGAGTCGAAGACGACGTTCACTTTGGCGTTCCGGAGCGGCTGCTAGCACGGGTCGCCCGGCAGGTCAGCCCCGACGGCGCAGCCCCGTCGCGTCCCGAGCCGGGTTCGCCACTCGATCAGGCCATGCCGCCGGGCGTGCTGCCTGACGCCGACTACGCCAACCGCACCGACCTTCTCACTTGCGACATCCCCTCCGAAGGAACCATGAGCGCCCGGGGGATCGCCCGAGTCTACTCGGCGCTCCTCGGGCACATCGATGGGGTCATGCTCGTATCACCCGCCAGGTTGGCGGCGATGACCGAAGTGGCGTTCACCGGCATGGACGAGGTGATGGGCTTCCCGAGCACATGGGCGTTCGGCTACAGCCCGTCCCGCCCGAGCGGCCGGGGTCGACCCGGGTCCACTTTCGGCATGATCGGCATGAACGGCTCGGCCGCCTACGCCGACATCGACTCCGGCGTCGCGGTCGCAGTCATGCGCAACCGGTTCACCGCCGGTGATCTGACGACGATCACCCGGGTCGACCAACTCATCGAGGAGGAACTTCGATGACCGAACCAGTGACGGCGCTCGATCCCAGATTCAGCGAGGAGGGTGCTGCCCCCACGTCATGGGCCGACACGTTACGGGCGATGGAGACAGCCGAGCTGTTCTGGATCACGACGGTCCGTTCCGATGGCCGGCCCCACGTCAGCCCGCTCGTTGCGGTCTGGCACGACGGCGCCATCCACTTCTGCACCGGCGCCGGGGAGCAGAAGGCCATCAACCTCCGTGTCAATCCGCACGTCGTCTTGACCACCGGCTGCAACCAGTGGGATCGCGGTCTCGACGTGATCATCGAAGGCGAGGCAGTTCAGGTCAGCGACGACGACACACTAAGGCGGCTCGCCGACGCATGGCAGACAAAGTGGGACGGGCGCTGGCAGTTCGAGGCGCGTGCGGGCGCGTTCCACCACGACGCCGGCACAGCGCTCGTCTTCTCCGTCGCACCCGCCAAGGTCCTCGCCTTCGGCAAGGGGACGTTCACCCACACCCGCCACCGGTTCTGATCGCCGACCATATCGACGGCTCGGGTTGCCGCCGCCCGAAGCCGCTGGTGTCCCAGAACATCCGCCCCGAGAACCCGTGAGTGCGATGTGTGAGACGTCCCGAGGTGCCGGTCGGGGGCGCGGGCCATTCGGGACACAGCGACCTCGGCGTCGCCCTCCGTCGTCGATCTATGGAGCCCGGCGCGCCGGCCGGAGCACCGCGTCCCTCGAGGCGCTCGGCCCAATCGTCTCGGCCGACTCCGCGTCTGTCCTTCGCCATGTGAAGGAGTGTGCGGCTGTCGGGCGCCAAAGCCTGACCTCGCTGACTTCCCCACCTACGATGGGCGGCTTCCCAGAACCCCATGGGTGGCGGCGATGGCTAGGTACTCGTACAGGATCTACGTGGTGGGCCACAGGCCGTCCTCCCGTGTGGCGGTGGCCAACCTCCGGCAGCTCTGCGAAGCGAGAGTGCCCGGCGACTACGAGCTGGAAGTCGTCGACGTGCTCCATGAGCCAAACCGTGCTGAGGTGGCACGGATCATGGCCACGCCGACGGTCCTCAAGCTGGCTCCCTTGCCCCGCCGGCGCGTCATTGGGGACCTGTCCGACAGCGACCTGGCAGCCATCGCCCTCGACCTCCCTGCCCACGACAGTGGGACTGTGGAAGGAGGCCCACGCTGAGCCCCCTCGACGACCGGGTTCCGAAGCTCGCCACCGGCATCAGCGGCTTCGACAGCATCGCCTTGGGTGGCCTGCCCGCCGGCCGGGCGACCCTGGTGGCGGGAACCACGGGGAGCGGCAAGACCGTCTTCGCCGCCGAGTTCCTCGCCCAGGGCATACGGCGGTTCCACCAACCCGGCGTGTTCGTCACCTTCGAGGAGCGCCCCGACGACCTGCGGGACAACTTGGCGTCCCTCGGCTTCGACGTCGCCGGCTGGGAGGCCGAGGGCACGTGGGCCTTCGTCGACGCCTCGCCCGACCTCGACGAGCAGATCGTCGGCGGCGCCTACGAGTTCAACGCCCTGGTGGCTCGTGTCCGCCACGCGGCGAGCAGGGTGGGGGCCGAGCGCGTTGCTCTCGACTCCTTGGGGGCCGTCTTCTCCCGCTTCCAGGACCCTGCCGTCGTCCGTCTCGAGCTGTCCAGGGTCATCGCCGCGCTGAGGGAGTTGGGCATCACCGCCGTGCTCACTGCCGAGCGCACCCACGAGTACGACGCCGTCGCCCGCTTCGGCGTGGAGGAGTTCGTCTCCGACAACGTGGTCATTCTGCGCAACGTCATCGAGGAGGAGAAGCGCCGCCGCTCGGTCGAGATCCTCAAGCTTCGCGGCGCCCCTCACCGAAGCGGGGAGTTCTCGTTCACGATCGTCCCCGGCCAGGGCATCTCGGTGATCCCCCTCGCGCTCATCACCATGCGCCAGCGGGCGTCGCAGGAGCGGGTCAGCCTCGGCAACGCCGAGCTCGACGCCATGTTCGGCGGCGGGGCCTACCGGGACGCGGTCACCTTCGTGTCCGGCCCCACGGGCGTGGGCAAGACCGTCGTGGCTAGCACCTTCGTTGCCGCCGGTGTCGCCGCGGGCGAGCGGTGCCTGCTGCAGTCGTTCGAGGAGAGCCGCGACCAGATCCTGAGGAACGCCCTCAGCTGGGGCATAGACCTCGACGCCATGGAGCGCTCCGGCCTACTCTGCGTGGCGAGCGAGTACCCCGAGGTCGCCTCCCTGGAGGACCACTACGTAAGCATCCGCCAGCTCCTGGACGAGTTCCAGCCCCAGCGGATCGTCGTCGACAACCTGTCGGCCCTCGAGCGCGTGGCCACCCGGAGGGGACTGCGCGACTTCATCATCGGCCTGACCTCCCTCCTGCGCCAGGACGACGTTTCCAGCCTCTTCACCTCCGCTACCACCAGCTTGCTGGGCACTCAATCGGTCACCGAGAGCCACGCCTCCGCGCTGACCGACGCCATCGTGTTGCTCCGCTACGTCGAGGTGGCGGGGGCCGTGCGCCGGGCGCTCGTGGTGCTCAAGGTGCGGGGCTCGGCGCACAACGGGCGGATCCACGAGTTCACCATCGACGACAGCGGGCTCCACATCGGCGAGCCATTCACCGGCCTCGCGGGCATCCTGGCCGGATCCATCGCTCAGTGGCAGACCGACGCCCCGACTCCGCCGGGGGGAACCGGCGGCGAGGGCGCCTCGTCGTGACTCGGCGGTACAGATCCTGAAGCACGGAATCGCACTGGCTCTCGACGAACGGCGCCAGATGTCGCGGCATTCCGCCGATCTCACCATCGTCCTTGGTCGGCTGTTCGAGGTGCTCCTGCCAGCGGACACCAGGACGACGCTGCGATGGATCGAAGGATGACGAGGACGCCTGGGCGTTCTCGAGCAGCTCGTCGACGACGCTCACCGTTACGTCCTTCCCCTACCGGTAG
>DASZOE010000318.1:0-2775 GCA_035550945.1 Acidimicrobiales bacterium | reverse complement strand
CGGTCGACACCGAAGGGCGGGGCCAAGGCCAAGGGCCCGACCCCCAGCAAGCGGCTCACGCCCAAGGGCACCGGCCGCTACACGCCCCCGGTGCCCAAGACCCAGAAGGTCAGTCCCATCTGGGTGCCCATCCTCATGTTCAGCTGCCTCATCCTGGGCATGCTGATGATCATCCTGAACTACGTGAACGTGCTGCCCGCCAGCCCCAGCAACGGCTGGCTCCTCGGCGGCCTGGGCCTGATCACGGTCGGCTTCATCACCGCCACCAAGTTCCACTAGTTGCTGGCGCTCCGGCGGCGGCTGTAGTTACACCGCTGTCATTCCTCCCCAGGCTTCTCCACAGCTGTGGACAAGTCAGTCGATGCCGCCGAAGTGGCGACGGTGGAAAGGCCAGGCCCGGGTTGACCGTCACCAGTCCGTGGTCACTCGAAGGTGGGGGCGACGAGGTCCATGTCCTCCTGGCAGTGGCGGGGCGGAGCGGGGAGCTCCTCGGCGGCCTGGGTCATGCGCACCTCGGTGCCGCACACCGAGCACCGGTAGCGCAGGTTCACGGCGCGCATCTCGCCCGGCGGGGGCGGCTCGTTGGGACGGGCGAGAGCCCCGAGCACGATCATCCCCACCCGCATGATCAGCACGAAGGCGGCCACCGCCACCACGAGCTTGAGCAGGAACCAGAGCACGGCTTCCCGGCCCCTCAGGCCAGGCTCTCGACGAGCACGGCGTTGGCCATGCCGCCACCCTCGCAGATCACCGACAGCCCGAGGCGGCTGCCGCTGCGCTCCAGCTCCCAGAGCAGAGTCGCCAGCATGCGGGCGCCGGAGCAACCCAGAGGGTGGCCGAGGGCGATGGCGCCCCCGCACACGTTGACCCGTGCCAGGTCGGCGTCGTGGTCGCGGGCCCAGGCCAGCACGACCGGGGCGAAGGCCTCGCTGACCTCCACCCGGTCGACGTCGTCGAGGCGCACGGCCGCCCGCTCCAGGACGGCGGTGGTGGCGGGGATGGGGCCGGTGAGCATGGTCACCGGGTCGACGCCCATCACCGCGAAGGCGACGAACCGGGCCCGGGGAACGAGGCCGAGGCGACCGGCCGCCTCCTCGCTGGCCACCAGGAGGGCGGCGGCGCCGTCGGAGATCTGCGACGAGTTCCCGGCGGTGATCCGCCCGTCGGGCCGGAAGGCGGGCTTCAGGGCGGCCAGCGCCTCCATGCTCGTATCGGCGCGCACGCCCTCGTCCACCCGGAACTGCTCCTTGCGGCGAGGACCCTCGACGGTGACGGGCACGATCTCGCGGTCGAACCGGCCCTCGCTCGTGGCCCGGGCCGCCCGCCGGTGGCTCTCGAGGCTGTAGGCGTCGAGCTCCTCCCGCCCCAGCTCCCACCGCTCGGCGACGAGCTCGGCCGCGATGCCCTGGGGCACCAGGCCGCCGGCGGGCTGGTAGCGCTGGACCACCCGGGGCCCGAACGGCATGCCCGGCCCCTTCACCATGGTGATCCCCATGGGCACCCGGCTCATGGACTCGACTCCGCCGGCGACGGCCACGTCGTAGGCGCCCGCCATCACCCCCTGGGCCGCGAAGTGGACGGCCTGCTGTGCCGACCCGCACTGCCGGTCCACGGTGGTGCCCGGCACCGACTCGGGAAAGCCGGCGGCCAGCGCCGCGCTCCGCGCCACGTTCAAGCCCTGCTCCCCGGTCTGGGACACGCAGCCGAGGATCACGTCGTCGACTTCGGCGGGGTCGAGGTCGTTGCGCTCGACCAGCGCCCCGAGGAGCTCGCCGGCCAGGTCGACCGGGTGCCAGCCCGCCAGCCGCCCGTTGCGCCGGCCCAGGGCGGTGCGGACGGCATCGACGACGACGGCGGAGGTCACGGCCCGCCCAGTGTGGCACCGCGGCCGGCGGCCGCGTTCGGGCCACACGCCGGCCAGGGCGGGCGGGGCCGTGAACACCGTCCTCGTGAGCCTGGCTTCCCTCGTGATGGCCCCCTACGCGCCGCGATCCTCGGACCGCTCGGTCACCCGCTTCCAGCTGAGGGTCCTCCCGTCCCGCCGGAAGCGGCTGGGGCGGGGTGGCGCACGGTGAGCAGGACCACGCCGTAGGGCGGGAGGCGCAGCCGCACCGGCCGGTCGGCGTCGAGGACGGCAGGGACGGCGTCGCCCTCGGCGTCGCTCCACACCGTCGTCGTCGCGACCGGCCCGCGGGCCCGGTCGAAGCCCACGACCTCGGCAACGCCCAGGAGGTGGGACCGGGGCCGGGGCGCGGGGTTGCGGACGGCCACCACCGCCTCGGCGCCGCGGCGGGCGACGAAGCCGTACACCTTGCCAGCCATCGGGTGACCCCCGAACATGCGGCTGCGGGCCAGCACCGCCTCGTGGACCCGGGCCCCCCGGAGGGCCCGTGCCCCGGCGCTCCACTCGGCGGCGCCGAGCGACGCGGGGCTCACGTAGAGGTCGTGGTGCAGCGTTCCCCGGCCCACCATCCACCAGCAGTGGCGCTCCCAGTCGGCCGGCGTCTGGCCCGGCTCCCGGTAGCTGACCGCCTCGTTCTCGATCAGGCTGAACGTGACCAGCGCCGAGACGGGGAGGGCGGTGTCGCGGTACTCGTCGAGGCAGGCGTCGATGTAGGTGGCGAAGCGCTCGGGGCGGGGACCGGGCAGGTTGGCGGCGGTGTCGTCCACCCCGCCCCGCCAGAGGAAGTCGACGTGGCGCAGCCACCACGGCGAAGGGTTCGAACCCGAGGTGAAGGCGACGGCCACCCGGGGATCGGCGGCCCGGGCCGCGTC
>DASZOE010000317.1:0-2567 GCA_035550945.1 Acidimicrobiales bacterium | reverse complement strand
GGCCTCGCCCAGGCGCCGCAGTGACGGACGGGTCCGCGCCCCGGCCGGTAGCGTGAGGTCCACGGCCTCTCCAGCGGACGACCCGGTGCCGACCAGGATCACGGTGACCATCGCCGACGACCACCTGGGTCACGCCGAGGAGGTCGCCGCCGAGCTGCGGGCCGCGGGGATGACCGTCGACCGGGTCCTGGGGACGATCGGGCTGATCACCGGATCGGTGAACCCGTCGGAACGACCCTCGGTCGAAGCCGTGCCCGGCGTGGCCGGCGTCGAGGAGGAGACGACGTTCCAGGTTGCCCCCCCCGACGCCGAGATCCAGTAAACGGCCCGGACAGAGGGCGGCGTTCTCCGTCAGTCAGGAGCGGAGGTGGGCGGGATCTGGTCCAGCGCGGCGCGGAGCCCATGGGCAGCATTGCCGGCGACATGGCGACCGAGCATGAGGTAGTTGTCGAACTGATCGGCGTCGAACCACTGGTCACCGGTTGGGTCGTTCGGGAAGCGGGGGTGGTCGGCGGCGTAGAAGCGGACGGGGTCCGGAGTCTCCGGCGTCAGGATGGCTCGGCCGTACACGAGGACGCCGTTGGGCGGCTCACGGTAGGAGACGGTTCCGACGATGACGTCGGCGGCGGCGGTACGGGCGGTCAACGTGTCCATGGCCGCGTGGGGATCCGTGGCCCTTCCCCGGGACTCGGCGGGCGACCGCACCGAGTCGAGCGCGCCAGGCGGGAACGTGATCGTCACCCCGAGCTCCTCGTAGGCGAGCCGCATCGCCTCGATGAGGGTTCCCGGACCGCCGGACGCGTCGAAGCAGGCCACCACCCGGCAGTGCCGCCGTAGCAGCTCGACAAGGCCGAGGTTCTCGTAGTGGCCGCCGTCGGTGAGGTAGAGGAGAGGGGCGGCGGGGTCGTACCGGCCCAGGACCTCCCACAGCAGGTAGGCGAGCGACCGGGTTCGCAGGCGCCACGCGGTGCGCTGGGTCACCGCGGCAACGTGGTCCGGGGAGGGCAGCCACACACCCAGGCGCACGTTGGCCGCGGCCAGGACGGAGTTGAGGGCGCCCTTGCTGTGGCGACCCATCGCCGAGGCGACCGCCGCGCCGGAGACGGCCATGGCCGCGAGCAGGGTGGTGTCGCCGGCCAGCGACGGCCGCATCGCCTTGCACAGGGCGGTGGTGCCCACGTACCCGACTTGCGGGCCCCCCGCCCACTCCGGGCCGAAGGTGAAGCTCACCGCCCGGCGGCCCGGCGGCGCCAGCTCGGTACCCGACACGTTGGCCGCGGCACACACGACCAGCTCGGGCTGGCCGGGCACCCGCTTCGCCATGTCGGGAAGGGCGGTGGGCTGGTCGTAGTGGAGCTCGGCCACGCCGCCCGGAACCGGTCCCAGGGCGAACGCCGTCGCCAGCCGGCGCTTGTACAGCGGATGGAGGGACCAGCTCGTTTGGTCGGCCAGGAAGTGGAGGGCCAGCAGGACGCCGGCGACGAGCAGCGCCGCGACCCCGTCCGGCACCGTGACCAGACGGAACACCTCCCCGCGCTGGCGCATGCCCACCCGGGCGGCGTCCTGGACCAGCCCCGCGAACAGCAGGGCGACCACCACCACGAGGGCGACGCCGGTTAGGGCCCGGGCCAGCTTTCCGAGCTTCGGGAAGCGAGCCGGGCGGGGCCCGCCTGGCTCGTCGACGCCGTTGGAGCCGCCGTGGCCTCGTCGCAGCCACCTCTCGAACGTCGCCCTGCTCGGCCCCTTGGCCCGGGCGAGGGTGAGGAGCGCAGTCAGGAGCCCGACGCCGCCGGCTGCGGCCGCCTGCCTGACCCTGGCCGCGCCCTCTCCGAGCCGGAAGATCCTCGCCGCCAGTTCGTCGGCAAGGGGCACCAGCAGGGCGATGCCGCCGGCCGCCACCGCCGTCACGGCCAGGAGCCCGGCGGACCACCAGAGGAGCCCCCCCAAGCCGAACGGGACGGCGGCGTCGGTGCGAGGGCGCGCGAGCACGGCCAGCAGCACGAGGGCGACGGCCGCGCCGGCGGGGAGGGCCAGGACGCCCCACAGCGCGGGGTCGGACAGCGGCCGGGCGTTGGCCTCGATCACGTCCTGGCTCCAGATGTTGGCGTGCAGCCACCCCACCGGGCGGGCCAGGAGGAACAGGATGAGCCAGAACACCGCCAGGTTGAGCACGAGCCCGGCCAGAACGCGGGCCATCGCCGTGGCCCACTCGACTGGGGACTCGGCCAGATAGCGGCCATGGCGGCGGACGTGGTCGACCTCGTGGGACCCGGCCTTGAACGGCGTCGGTACCGCCAGGTGGGCCAGCATCTGTCGGGCCCCCGCGAGGTAGCCGCCGCCCGACACCGACGCCACCCAGCGGGCCCGCCGGAACAGCGGCGTACCGGAGCCGTCCATCTCCTCCTCCAGCACCTGGAGGGCGCCCATGCAGAACGAGGCCGATCGGATGCCGCCGCCGGAGAACGCGATCCCCAGCTCGGCGACCTCGCCGGTCTGGCCGAGCCCCGGCACGTCGGCGGCCCGGCCCCAGGGGTCGGTCGCAGTGACGGGGTGACGGGGATCGGGGC
>DASZOE010000316.1:0-2263 GCA_035550945.1 Acidimicrobiales bacterium | reverse complement strand
TGCTCGAGCAGGGGGTCGGCCCGGCTGGCCCGCGCGGCGGCGGGGACGCCGTGGTACGCGGCGTGAAAGATGAGGTTGTTCCGGATCGACAGCGAGCGGTCGAGGTTGTTGCGCTGCGGCACCACCGCCAGCTGGCTGCGGGCCCGGACGGGGTCGCCGACCACGTCGACCCCGCCGATGGTGACGTGGCCGCTGGTGGGCCGCACCCGGGTGGTGAGGACGCCGACGGTGGTGGTCTTGCCCGCCCCGTTGGGGCCGAGGAGACCGAAGACCTCCCCGGGCTCGACGGCGAAGGTCAGCCCGTCGACGGCGTTCACCCCGGACTTCGGGTAGCGCTTGACGAGATCGGTGACGGCGGCCGCGGGAACGGACGGGCGGCGCGGAGCAGGAGGGGTGGGGCTCACTCCAGGCGGGTGATCTCCACGCTCACCGTGAGGCCCTCGGCCGGGGCCCCGTGGTAGATGCCCTTGAGCGGGGAGACGTCGGCGTAGTCGCGGGCCCGGCCCACGAGTACGTGGCGCTCGCCGACGGGGACACCGTGGGTGGGGTCGAACCCCCACCACTCGCCGGTCCACGCCTCGACCCAGGCGTGGCTCTCGCCCGTGGCCGTGCTCCCCTCCTCGGCGCTCGAGCGGGGGTGGAAGTAGCCGGAGACGTACCGGGACGGGATCCCCATGCGGCGGAGGACGGCGAGGGTGAGATGGGCGAAGTCCTGGCAGACGCCGCTGCCGACGTGGAGGGCGTCGAGGGCGGTGGTGCGCACGTCGGTGGTGCCCTTGGCGTACTCGAGGCGGTCGTGGACCCATGCCGCGGCCGCCTCCACCGCCTGGGCCGGCGAGAGGCCGTCCCGCGCCGGCGCCTCCTCGAGCCCTTCCTCGATCATCGGGACGTAGAGCGTGGGAGTGAGCATCTCGGCGAACCGGTCGCAGTTCTCGCGACTGGTGAGGTCGTCCCAGCCCGCCGTGTCGGCGGGGACCTCCGGGGGCGACGTCTCCACCACCGACGTCCCCACCACCGACAGCTCGGTGTGGGGCTCGTGCACGTCGAAGGCGTCGACCAGAGTGCCCCAGTAGTCCCAGTACCGGTAGGTCCGGGTGGCGGGCGTGACCTCGACCGACGTCTCGACCGCGACCTGACGGTCGGTGCTCAGGGGCGTCACCCGGGCCTCGTTGTAGGACGAGCGCACCTCGCCGGTATAGCGGTAGCCGGTGCTGTGGCGGATCTTGAGCCGCCACGTCATCGGCCGACCGCCAGGGGACAGGACCCGCCGAGGCTCACGGCCGGCTCACGTGCTCGAGGTGCCACTCCACGGCCTCGCTCTGGCGGAAGAAGCGGCGGGCGACGGCGTTGCCCGCCTCCGCGCACGCCGACTGCAGGTCGCGCAGGTGCGTGCGGAGGTCGGCCAGCAGCTCGCGGAGGCTGGTGAACTCCAGGTCGTTTCGCGCCCGGCCGAGGAACCGGCGGGCCTCGTCCTCCTGCCCGGCCCGGCCGGTGCTGGGTCCCAGCTCGGCCAGGCAGCGCTCGGCCAGGCCCAGGGCGTAGAAGGCCGAGCGGGGGAAGAGGCGGTCGAGGAGGAGGAACTCGGCGACGAGCGACGCGTCGACGCCCTTGCGGTAGGTGCGGAGGAAGGCCTCGTGGGCCGAGCACGAGCGCAGGGTGGTGACCCACTCCTCCGAGCCCGAGGCCTCCCCGAACCCGGCGAGGAGCAGGCGGGCCGTCATGTCGACCCGTTCGAGGCTCCGGCCCAGGACGAGGAACCGCCAGCCGTCGTCGCGGGTCATGGTGGAGTCGGCCAGCCCGGCCATCATTGCCGCCCTCTCCTTGACGAACCGGAAGAAGCCGTGCGGTCCGAGCTCGTCGGCGCGGCCCCGGCGGGCGGGAAGGGCGATGTAGGTGGCGTTCAGGCACTCCCACATCTCCGAGGAGAGGATCTCCCGGGCCCCGCGCGCGTTCTCCCGGGCGGCCGAGAGGGCGCCGACGATGGAGCAGGCGTTCTCGGGGTCGAAGCCGAGGATCTCGACCACCCGGGCCGCGCTGGGTTCGCCGGGTGGGGGGGTGGCACCCATGACGCCGAGCAGCATCCGGCAGCGGGCCTCCTCGTCGACGGTGGGGTCCTCGAGGATGTGGTGGACGTGGACGTCGAGGATGCGGGCGGTGTCGTCGGCCCGCTCGACGTACCGGCCGACCCAGTACAGCGACTCGGCGATGCGGCTCAGCACGCCGTCACCCCGCCTCTGCCTGCTGCTGCTGGGCGGCCTGGGTC
>DASZOE010000315.1:0-2414 GCA_035550945.1 Acidimicrobiales bacterium | reverse complement strand
GCTCGAGTCGGCGGCCGGCAGCGCCGTCATCTCCCCCGACGACGCCGCCGCCGCCGGTGCGGAGCAGGGCCGGGCCCTCGCCGCCGCCCGCCGCACCGACCGGAGCTGCGTGCGCGTCCTGGACGCGGTCCTGGCCGAGCTCGGCTTCGACCCGGCCACCGTCGACGACGGCGCGGCGGCCACCATCGTCTTCACCCACTGCCCGTTCGGCGACGTGGCCGAGGCCCATCCCGAGGTCGTCTGTCACCTGCATCGGGGCCTGGTGGAGGGATTTGTGGAACAACTCGGCGGCGCGAGCGTTGAACGATTCGGGACGCTTGCCGACCGCGACCCGTGTCAGGTCGACCTGTCCGTCCGTTAAACTCGTACACGACCGTGTTTTTCTTCCAGGAGGACTGATCGCATGATCGCCACGAACGTGATCGACCTCACCGAGCCGGCCTCGGCGAAGGTGAAGGAGCTCCTCGCGGCCGAGGGCAACGAAGAGCTGGCGCTGCGCGTGGCGGTCCGGCCCGGTGGCTGCTCCGGCTTCAGCTACGAGATGTTCTTCGACTCGGAGTTCGCCGAGGACGACATGCTGGCCGACGCCGGCGGGATCAGGGTCGTCGTCGACTCCTCCAGCGCTCCCTACCTGAAGGGCGCCTCCCTCGACTACAAGGACGGCCTGCAGGGCGCGGGGTTCGCCATCAACAACCCCAACGCCACCCGCTCCTGCGGTTGCGGCCAGTCCTTCAGCTAGTCCTCCTCTGAGCTCCGCCGGCCCGGTCGGCCCCTACTCGCCGGTCCTCCGCGCCGGTGAGTGGTTGGTGGTGTCCGGCCAGGTCGGCCTCCGTGACGGGTCCCTCGTCGACGGGGGCGTTGCCGCGCAGACCCGCCAGGCCCTGGCCAACTTGGACGGGCACCTGGCGGCGCACGGTGCCACGCTCGGCCACGTGGTCAAGACGACGGTCTTCCTCCGTCACATCAGCGACTACCCGGCCATGAACGCGGCCTACGTCGAGACGTTCGGCGACCACCGCCCGGCCCGCTCGGCGGTGGCCGTGTCCGCCCTGCCGCTGGGGGCCCTCATCGAGATCGAGGCCTGGGCGTACGTCGGCTGAGCCGGGGGTAGGGGGGTGACGTGAGCACCACCGAGTTCGCCGTCACCTGGGCCTATCGCTGCCCCTTCGCCCGCAATTTCGCCGAGCACGTGCTCGTGGGGCTGGCGGCGGGCGCCCCGTGGGACGTCACCTGGATCCCCTTCGCCCTGGAGCAGACGCATGTGGGCGAGGGCCAGCCCGACGTGTGGGACGACGCGGCCAAGGGGCCCGCCCTGCTCGCCGTCCAGGCGGGCATCGCCGTGCGTGACCGGTTCCCCGAGCGGTTCCCCGCCGCCCACGGGGCCCTGTTCGCGGCCCGCCACGACCTGGGCCTCGACCTGCGCGACCCCGAGCTGGTGAAGGAGGCCCTGGGCGCGGCGGGCGTCGACGGCGAGGCGGTCATGGACGAGGTCGCCACGGGCCGGCCTCTGGAGACCCTCCGCAAGGAGCACGAGCAGGCCGTGGCCGAGCATTCCGTGTTCGGGGTCCCCACCGTCATCACCGGCAACCGGGCCACCTTCGTCCGCGTCATGAGCCGCCCGGGCTCCGACGCCGACGTCGCCGTGGGCACGGTCGAGCGGGTCCTCGAGCTGGTCGGGGGCTGGCCCGAGCTCAACGAGCTCAAGCACACGACCATCCCCCGCTAGCCCCACCGCCGGTTCCGAAGGGGCGTTCAGAGGGCCCAGCGGGACTGGCCGAAGCGGTAGCCCACCGAGCGGACGGTCTGGATCAGGTGGGCGTGCTCCTCGGTGAGCTTGGCCCGCAGCCGCCGCACGTGGACGTCGACGGTGCGGGCTCCGCCGTAGTACTCGTACCCCCACACCCGAGACAGGAGCATCTCCCGGGTGAAGACCTTGCCGGGGTGGGTGGCGAGGAACTTCAGGAGCTCGTACTCCATGAAGGTCAGGTCGAGGGGGCGACCGTCGATGGCGGCCTGGTACGTCTCCAAGTTGAGGAGCAGGCGCCCGTACTCGATGAGCTCGGGGCGCGTGCCCGTGCCCGTCCGCCAGAAGAGGTGCTTGAGCCGGGCCTCGAGCTCACGGGCCTGGGTGGAGGCCAGGCAGAAGTCGTCGAAGAGGTCCTCGCGGAGCTCCAGGTCCTCGAGCTGCTCGGGCCCCACGACCAGCAGCAGGGGCGTGAGGGGGACGTCGCGCTTGCGGAGGGAGCGGCAGGTGGCGAAGGCGTCCTCCGCGTCGGCCTCGGTGCTCACCACCGCCCCCGCCCACCCGTCCTCGGGCGCGATGCGGACGGCCGCGGCGGCACCGGCCGCGGCCTTCCAGGGGTAGCCGGCCCGGTCGAGGGCGGTGGTCAGCCCGGGGGGCGGGGGATCGGGAT
>DASZOE010000314.1:0-5665 GCA_035550945.1 Acidimicrobiales bacterium | reverse complement strand
GACCCACCCCGATGCCTGTCCGAGCAGAGCCTTCCGCCGGCGTCCGATCTCCCCGCGTTCGGCACGACGGGCCAGAACGCCGTACCAGCGGGCGAACACCGGACGGCTCCCCTCGCGGCGACGAGGTCGGGCGGCGACGACGGCGCCCGCCACGATCCCGGCCCCCAACAGCGCTGCCGTCCTCGCCCGCACGGCTCAGCCTCCGCGGACGGGCCGGGAGCCGATCGTCGTGCGCATGCGGGCCAGCCAGCCCCGCGCCGTCTCCACCTCTGCGGCCGTGATGGCATGACCGTCGGGCTGCCAGGTGACCTCGACCGACGCCCCGCAGTCGGCCAGCAGCTCGGCCAGCGCCGTGGCCTGCTCGGCCGGAGTGATGGGGTCGGAGCGCCCGGCCCCGATGAGAACGGCGGCGCCGCTCAGATCGGGCCGGGTCGGGGGCCGTAGGGGCACCATCGGCGACAGCAGCACTGCTCCCCGGAAGGCCGTGGCATCCAGCAGCAGGGTGGCCGCCGCCATGTTGGCGCCGTTGGAGAACCCGACGGCGACGACCTTGTCGCGGGCGAAGCCGTACCGCTCGGATGCGGCGTCGACGAACGCCACCAACTCACGCGACCGGGTGACGAGGTCCTCCTCGTCGAGGACGCCTTCGGCGAGGCGCCGGAACCAACGCGGCATCGGCCCCTCCCGGACCTTGCCCTTGGGGCTCAGGAGTGACGCGTCGTCGGCCAGGGCCCGGCCGAGGGGGAGAAGGTCCCGCTGGTCGCCGCCGGTCCCGTGCAGCAGCAGCAGGACCGGGGCGTCGGCCTCGGTCCCCGGCTCCCAGACGTGCTCGAACCCGAGAAGCTGGCTGTCGGGCACCCGGGCTCAGCCCCGGTCGGGCCAGTTGGAGTCGGGCACCTTGAGGGGCGGGAGCGAACGCTCGATGTCGGCCCGGGTCGGCTCGAGCCACGGCGGCAGGCGCAGCCGGCGGCCCAGCTCCAACAGGGGCTCGTCGATGCCGAACCCGGGTGGGTCGGTGGCGATCTCGAGGAGGACGCCCCCGGGCTCGCGGAAGTAGATGGAGTGGAAGTACTGGCGGTCGATCACCGGAGTGACGTCGACTCCCGTCTCGACGATCTCCTGGCGCCAGTCCTGCTGGGTGGCGTCGTCGGGCGCCCGCCAGGCCACGTGGTGCACGGTGCCGGCGGCGACCAGACCGGGGGGCGCCTCGGGCCGGCGAAGCACGTCGACGATCTGCCCGGGCGCCCCGGCGCCGACGACGCAACGGATGCGGTTCCCGATCTCGCCGGCCACGCGGAACCCCAGCGTCCCGGTGAGCATCTCCACCGTCGCCTCGTGGCCCCCCTCCGAGAAGGCGACGGAGCGGAAGCCCCGGATGGCGTGCTCGGCCGGAATCGGCCCCCCGTCCCAGGGCCGGCGGTCGTCACCGCCCTCGTGCGCCACCAGCTCCAGGAACAGGCCGTCGGGATCGGCGAAGACGAGGCCCTCCTCGTCGAAGCGGCTCTCGATGGACGCAGCCTCGGCGCCGGCGTCGAGCAGATGGTCCCGCCACCATCCGATGGATGCAGGCGGCACGCTGAACGACGTCGCCGTCGCCTGCCCGGTGCCATGGCGACCCCGGGGAGCACCCGGCCACGGGAAGAAGGTCAGGATGGTCCCCGGAGTGCCCTGCTCGTCGCCGTAGTAGAGGTGGTACGTGTCGGGAGCGTCGAAGTTGACCGTCTGCTTGACGAGGCGCAGGCCCAGGACCGTCAGGTAGAAGTCGACGTTCCGTTGCGGGTCGCTGGCCACTGCCGTCACGTGGTGGACGCCGAGCGGTTCGGCCATGGCACGCCTCCTACTGGCTCGGATGCAGCCTAACCACGACGGCTGGAACTCACCTCAGCCAGGCGGCAGATCGACCTCGAGGACGTGGACGCCCCGCAGGTCGAGCCAGGCCCGGTCGGGCGAGCGCACCATCCGAAGCTGAACGGCTCCGCACGTGGCGCACCGCAACACGGCGCCCGGGGCCTCGAGGTAGGCGTGCAGCTCGGCGAGCGGTCTGGCGTCGCCGCATCCGGCGCACGTGGTGCGGGCGACGGTCACGTCGAAGACGAACAGCTCGGCCAACCGGCCCGCAGCCGCGTTTCCGTCCAATCGGGCATCGTGCACGTCAGCCTCCTGTGGGTCCGAACCGCTCCGTCTTGACGTCGGTCGGGGTGTGGCCGAGCCCGACGAGGGCATCGGCGACGGCCTCCACGAACGGTGTGGGACCGCACACGTAGCACCGAGGTCGCGCCCACGCCGGCCAGCCCACCGCTTCGAGGAGGGCGGCATCGACGCGGCCCAGCGGGCCTGTCCATCCCTCCGGATGCTCTCGGGTGAGGGTGATGGTGACGCCGCGATGGGGGTGGTCGGCCAGCCGCTCGAGCTCGTCCCGGTAGAGAACGTCGGCGAGGGTGCGGGCCGAGTAGACCACGTGCATGTCGGCCTCGGAACCGAGCCCGGCGTGGTGGCGCATCATGGCCATCAGCGGCACCACACCGGAACCTCCGGCGACGAGGAAGACGGGCCGGCTGTCCCCGCCGTCCCAGACGAAATAGCCGCCGATCGGGCCTCGGAGCTCGAGCTGGTCGCCGACGTCGAGCACGGTGGTGAGGTACGGCGACACCTCGCCGTCGTCGATGCGCTCGATGGTGAGCTGGAGGCGCTCGGCACCCGGCGCCGAGGCGATCGAGTAGCTGCGCTGGGCCGAGTAGCCGTCCTCGGCGGTGAGGCGGACGTCGACGTGCTGGCCTGCCCTGTGCCCGGGCCACTCCGGCACGTCGAGATGCACGGTGACGGCCTGCGGCGTCTCGGGGACGGTCTCGGCCACGGTGCCGACCAGCCACCGCACCCCCTCAGTCGCCCCAGTAGCGCTGCTGGCGCCACGGATCGCCGCGGTTGTGGTAGCCGAGGCCCTCCCAGAACCCGGGCTCGTCCTCGGCCAGCAGCCGCAGGCCGCGCACCCACTTGGCGCTCTTCCACAGATAGAGGTGGGGGACGAGCAGCCGGGCCGGCGCCCCGTGCTCGGGTTCGAGGTCGCTCCCCTCGTAGGCGAACGCCACCCAGGCCCGGCCGTCCAGGAGGTCTTCGAGGGCGAGGTTGGTCGTATAGCCGCCGTCGCAGAAGGCGAGGGCGAACTCGGCGCTGGTCTCGACGCCGTCGAGGACCGTGTCGACGGGCACGCCCCGCCAGTGGGTGCCCAGCTTCGACCACTTGGTGACGCAGTGGATGTCGACGGTGATGTCCTCGGCCGGCAGGGCCCGGAACTCCGGCCAAGTCCATCGGGCGGCCACCGCACCGGTCTCGTCGACGACCGTGAAGTCCCAGTCCTCCAGCGCCGTCTGGGGCGTGGGCCCGGCGCTGAGCACCGGGAAGTCGTCGACCAGGTACTGCCCCGGTGGCACCAGCCCCGCCCCGGGCTGGCGCCGGCGACCGCCGAAACCGGGGTTCACGATGCCCATGACACCTCCACAGGGTCCAGGCGCACGGTAGCCCCGGCGCTACGGGCGACGGGGAACGGGACACCACGCAGTGGCCAGTTCGGCGACGTCCCAGCCGGCGCTGGTGGCGCCGGCTTCGTACGCGCTCTGGAAGAACTCGAGGAGCGTGGTCCGTGGTTCGGCACTGCTTCGGACGTCGTCGTAGGGAAGGATCGCCAGGTGGCTGTCGCCCGGCACCGGTTGCCATGCCGCCGACGCCGGTCGCAGCGCACAGTCGGCGAGGCCTGGTGGTTCGGGCGCCGTGTAGGAGTAGTACGCGGGGAACGGCGTGGCGCTGTCGCCGGCCCAGAACCCGAAGCTGATCAGCTCATGCGAGTACGCCTCGGCCGTGACCGGGTCGGCGTCGGGGCGAGCGGGGGCACGTCGACCGGAGAAGCGGGCGACGGCCAGGTCGAAGCTGTGCCAGAACAGGTGCACGGGGCTGGCCTTCCCGCAGAACCAGCCGGCGAACTCCTCGAACACGGCCTGGTTCCACCGCAGAACGGTCCAGAAGCGGTGGACCGCCGTCGGGTCGTAGGCGCGGTGTTCGGTGTCCTCGGAGAAGGGCGTCTTCATCGGAACGCCGAACGGGTGAGGGTCGAGCCGAGGTGCCACGCCGAGGTCGCCCAGCAGGCGGTGGGCGCCGTGCCAGAACTCGGCCACCGCGAGCCCATCGTGGAGGTCGAGCCGTACGACCGCGCCCTTGTGGTTCCGCCCTACGAGGGCCGGTTCGACGACGTCGAGCTCGAGGTCGAAATCAGTGCCGTCGCGGTGCAGCGGTCCGGTCGTGAAGCCCCGGACCGACACGTAGAGGGTGACGTTCCACCAGTGGTTGCGCCGGGCGGTCGCCGCCAGCCTGACCTTGCCGAGGATCTGGGCGTAGAGGTGGAGGGTGTCCTTGGTGTCGCGCCACCCGTCGAAAGGGAGATCAGGGAGCGGCGTCATGGGGAGGATGGTGCCGGGGGGGAGCTCGTGGCCTCAGGGTCGATCCGGTCGACCCACTGGGCCCGCCAGGCCGGCGGCTCCCACGGCTCCCCGAAGTAGATCCGCTCGCGGACGACCTTGCCGTCGCGGAACTCCATGATGCCCACGGCATAGAGCGGCTTGTCGTCGTAGCGGATGGTGTACTCGTTGACCCACACGTCCTGGCAGCCGGTCCGGTGCAGCTGGAAGTCCTGGCGCGCCGGGTAGGCGGATCTCATGGCGATGATGTTGGCCTTGCCGCGGATGCGCTCCCCGCCCTGGGGCCACTCCAGCACGGCGTCGTCGGCGTAGATCTCGGAGGCACGGGCGATGTCGTCGCCCGGTCCGCCGCCGGCAACGCTGACGTTGGAGGCGTCGAAGTGGTCCCTGATCATCGCCCGGGCCATGGTCTCGTCCATCGCTGAACCTCCTGTTCCGATGCGGCTCTGTTCGGCGCGACTTGCGAGCGATTTTCAGCCGAACCCGACGACTCCGTAGGTGCTGCACAGGCCGTAGGCGGTGATCAGGATGAACGAGGCGATGATCACGAACACCGTCCTGCGGCGCCAGCCCTGAAGCAGGCCGTTTCCACCCATGGGGGGCGGCATGTACCAGCCGGGCAGAAGGTCGCCTCGCGGCGAGGCTGTGTCCGACTCGAGCAGCTCGTCGAGCGGTATGGCGTCGGCGGCGATGCCGGCGTCGGGGTCAGCGGCGATGGCGAGCTCGGCCAGCTCCTCGTCGCTGAAGGCCTGCTCCGTGCCGTCGCCCCGATCGGAGACGGGCTTCACCACGGCCTTATCCATGTCCACGATCTCGACTGCTCTGCTCCGGTCGCTGCTCCTCGGTTGGTCCTGCCATCAACTTCGCGCTTCCGGTCATCCGTCGCTCGTAGAAGGCCCTGGTTGCGGTCCACGCCCAAGGGCAGGGCCCCCACCGGTCACCGGGACGGCGGTCAGCGATCGGAGTCGGGGAAGAGCAGATCGACGAAGCGCTTCACCGCGTGGTGCTGACTGTCGGCGGACAGGCCGGGCTGCTCGTTCACCTCGATGATGACGTAGTCCGCGCCGTCGACGGCGGGGACCATGAGGTCGACCCCCGCCACCGGACATCCCATCGCCTCGGCGGCCTGGACGGCGACTTCGGCCAAGTCGGCGTGGAGGGTATCGGTGACGTTCTCGCTGGTGCCGCCGGTGTGCACG
>DASZOE010000313.1:0-3784 GCA_035550945.1 Acidimicrobiales bacterium | reverse complement strand
TCGTCTCTGGGGTCGTGGTCCTCGCCATCGGCGCGGCGATCTGGCGCGTCCGCCCCGCAGTCCTCGGGCGAGTATCTCGACGATGACAACGCTGAACCGGCGCCAGCTGCTCGCCGTCGCCGCCGGCCTCGCCGGCTCCGGCGTCACGGGCGTGCTCCAGGGAAATCACGTCTGGCCCCTCCTCGCCCGAGAGGACCTGGTGCCTGGCAGGGCCCCCGACATGACGCTGCCGACCGAGGCCTGGCAGAGCACCGACGACCGCGTGGTCTTCGCGGCGGTGGGCGACACCGGCAGCGGAGGTCGCCAGGCCATGGCTGTGGCCACTCAGATGGCCCGCACCTACCAGGAGATGCCCTTCGGCCTGGTGGCCCTCCTCGGCGACATCTGTTACTACGGGAACTTCGAGGATCGCTACGAGGACGTGTTCGCCCGCCCGATGCGACCCCTGATCGATGCCGGCGTCGGGTTCGAGCTGGCCATCGGCAACCACGACGCCGACCTGCGCCACAGCGACGAAGGTCTGGCCGAGATCGAGGCCGAGCTGCGCCTGCTGGGCACGCCGGGCCTCTACTACACGACGACCCATGGCCCCGCCGACTTCTTCTACCTGGACTCGAGCGTCCCGGGGGTCTTCGGCGACGGTGCACGCCAGCAGTGGGAGTGGCTGGCCGACGCGCTGGCGACGTCGTCGAACCAGTGGAAGATCGTCGTGCTCCACCACCCCCCGTACTCTTCCGGCAAGCACGGGTCCACCCCCGGCGCCCGGGAGATCCTCGAGCCCATCCTGCGCCGCCACCAGGTCGATCTCGTGCTGGCCGGCCACGACCACCACTACGAGCGCACCCATCCGCTGCACGGCACCACCTACGTGGTCAGCGGCGGGGGCTGCAAGACGACAGCCGTCGGGCGCAGTGCCTTCACCGCCGTCGCCGAGTCGACGCTGCAGTTCCTCCACGTCGATATCCGCGGCGATCGCCTGACCGCTCGCTCGATCCGACCCGAGGGGGGCGTGGCCGACACCTTCGAGCTGCGGGCCCGCCGGGGATGATGCGACGCGAGGTCGCGGACCGGATCTCACCGCCGATCTACGCGGCCGTGGACTTCGCCGTCATCATCGCTCCTGCGCTCGCCGTCAAGCTCGCGGCCGAGCGGGGCGGCATGGCCGGCACCGAAGGTGTCGACCTGATCATCGCCAGCTGCGTGCTCGGTGCCGCCCATGCCGCGGTTGCATGGTCGCGGCTTCTCTTCGAGGAACGCACGGCCGTCCGGCGAGCCGACATGTGGATCGCCGCCGTGGACGCACTCGTGGTGCTGGCGCTCGGTGCGACGGTTCTCCTCGTCGCCGTGCTCTACGGGTTCTCCGACGAGCACGCCTCCCTCGCCGATCGTGGCTATCCCGTCGTCGCCCTCTGGGCCGGCCTCCAGCTGGCCGCCATCGCCGTCGCCGAGGCCACCGCCAGGTTCGTGTTCTGGTGGCTCGAGCCCCACCCGTCCCGGGCGATGCGCCGGGGGCTGGTCCCGGCCGCAGCGCCCGAGCCGACATCGTCGGCGGCCCACCGCCGCGCCCCGGGATGAGTTCGAGGCCGGCCTGGATCTCCACTTCTCCACTCCTGCCGGAGTTGCCCTCCCACGGCGACGCCCCGCTCAGATCACCCGTTCGGCGCCCGCGTACACGTTCATGGTGTCGTCGCGGACGAAGCCGACGAGGGTGACGCCGAGGGCGGCGGCGAGGTCGACGGCGAGGCTGGTGGGGGCGGAGACGGCCGTGACGACGGGCGCGCCGGCGAGGGCGGCCTTCTGCACGATCTCGAAGGCGACCCGCCCGGAGACGACGAGCACGTGTCCGGCCAGGGGCAGCCGCTTCTGCATCGCGGCCCACCCCACGACCTTGTCGACGGCGTTGTGACGGCCCACGTCCTCCCGGACGCAGAGCAGCGCGCCGGACGGGTCGGCGATCGCGGCCGCGTGAAGGCCCCCGGTCCGGTCGAACAGCAACTGCTCGGCCCGGAGGAGATCGGGGAGGGCGGAGAGCACCCGGGCCGGGACACGCACGTCGTCGCCCGCCAGCGACGGGCACCGCTTCGCGACCAGGTCGATGCTCGTGGTGCCGCACACGCCGCAGGACGACGTGGTGTAGACGTGGCGGCGCAGCCGGTCGTCGAGCGGCGCCGGGGCCCAGCGGGTGACGTCGACGACGTTGTAGTCGGGATCCCCTCCCCGGCAGTACGCGATCTGGGCGACTTCGGCGACGGCGTCGACGACGAGCCCCTCGGTGAGGCAGAAGCCCAGAGCCAGCTCGAAGTCGTGCCCCGGCGTGCGCATGGTCACGGCCACGGACTGCCCGTCCAGGCGGACCTCCATGGGCTCCTCGCCGGCAAGGAGGTCGTGGCGGGTCCGGCGGGAGCCGCCCTCTATGCGCACCACCGGGCGCGAGGCCATCGTCCGGCCCGCGGCAGGCACGGTGCGGCCCGATGCCGCCCTCTCAGTCGGCGTGGATCATCGCCGCGTGCATGGGGTCCGAGTAGTGCTCGGCGAAGAGCTTGGCGACCAGCTCGCCCCGGCTGCTGACGCCGACCTTCTCGAAGACCGACTTGATGTAGTCGCGCACGGTGTGAGCCGAGAGGAAGAGCTCGGACGCGATCTCGGGGGTGGAGAGCCCCCGGGCGACGGCCCGCACGACGTCGCGCTCCCGGTGCGAGAGCCCGTAGGCCTCGATGACGATGGGGGCGATCTCCGCGCTCTTGGCCGGCTCGACCACGACCGCCACGGTTGCGGCCGCAGCCCGACCCTCGAGGCAGGAGGCGTGCAGGACCAGCCACCGGCCGGCCCGGTCGCGGAGGCGGAGCCGGGCCTGGCCTTCCTCGTGGCCGGCGGCCACGGCGCGGGCCCGGGCGATCAGCGGGATTATGGGAACGGCCGCCCGCAGGTCGGCCGGCGCCGTCTCACGGAGCATGTCGAGCCAGCTGGCCCCACCTTCGCGCTGGGGGCCGTAGATCTCGCTGAGCCAGCGGGTCGCCTCCGCGTTGGCGAGGGTCAGAACCCCGGCGGCGTCGAAGAGCATGAGCCCGGGCGCCGCCGACAGGGCCGGGTTCGGCACCCCGGCCGCGGCGCGGGCCCGCACCGCCGAGCCGACCACGGACGAGATGGCCCCCATGAGGGTGACCTCGTCGGCGGTGAACGGCGGCCGCCCCTTCTCCCGGTAGAGCCCGGCGACGGCCCAGGTGTTGTCGCCGCTGCGGAACACGGCCCGCAGCTCGTCGTCGTAACCCTGGGGCTGCATGAACTCCCGGTAGCGGGCGCTGCGGAGGGGCCGGTCGGCGGTCTCCGAACGCAGCGACGCCGCCGGTACCGCCTGGCGGGCCAGGTCGCTGAAGAGGCTGGCGTCCTGGTCGTGGAACTCGCCGTGCCAGAAGGTGTGGCAGTAGTCGCCGTCCATGGCCTCGATGCGGGCGGGGGCGACGGCGAGGAGCGTGGCCGGGTCGACCCCGAACCACATGGAGGCATCGAAGGGAACGGCTTTGCCGACCTCGTAGCTCAGGACCTCGAACAGCTCGTCGGGGGTCCCGGCCCGGGCGCAGGCCCGCTCGATGCCGTCGAGGACTCGAGGGTCGGCCGCACGGGTGCTCATGCTCCGCGAAACCTACTCCTCCCGGCCGAATGGGCAACCCCCCAAATGAGGGGAACCGGGAGCCGGTTTTCCATGCGAGCGGGGGGTACCGGGGGCGCCCGGGGCGGCGCAGGCTCGTCCCGAAAGCGATCCGAGCCACCAAGGAGTGCCCACCAT
>DASZOE010000312.1:0-2016 GCA_035550945.1 Acidimicrobiales bacterium | reverse complement strand
GCCCGTGGCTTCCCGACCTCGTCGTCTGCCGCCCCGATCTCGCCCCTGCGATCGTCGCCGCCGCCGCGGCCTATCCTGGGGAGTGACGGGGAGTGCCGGTTCCGACGAATGTTCGGGCACGATGACCATCCAGCTCGCGTGGTTGCAGACGCCTTGACGAACCAGGTGCTCATGACAGTGGAGGAAGAGGCTGAAGGCTGCGCCGACGGCGTCACGGTGTGGCTCACCGGACTGCCGTCGGCCGGGAAGACGACGTTGGCGACGGCGCTGAAGGCCCGCCTGCGCGCCGCCGGCCACTCCCGCATCGAGCTCCTCGACGGCGACGCCGTCCGCCTCTCCCTCACCCGTGACCTGGGCTTCTCCCGGGCCGACCGGATCGAGAACGTGGTGCGGGTGGGCTACGTCGCCCATCTGCTGAGCCGAAACGGGGTCATCGTGATCTGCTCGCTGATCTCCCCTCACCGTGAGGCCCGCGACCACGTGCGCCGGCTCCACGGCGACCGCTTCTTCGAGGTCCACGTGGCCACGCCCGCCGACGTCTGCGCCCGCCGGGACGTGAAGGGCCTCTATGCCCTGCAGCGGGCGGGCGAGCTCACCGGGCTCACCGGGGTGGACGACACCTACGAGCCGCCCCTCCGTCCCGAGGTCGTCGTCCCCACCCACGAGCAGACGGTGGAGGAGTCGGTCGAGACCGTGCTCGGGGCCCTCCCCGAGTGGGTGAGGAAGGGAGCCCGATGACCGCCGGTGTCGACACCGGGCGGGTGGGCCGCTACGAGCTCGGCCACCTCGAGGCCCTCGAGGCGGAAGCCATCTTCATCATGCGCGAGGTCGCGGCCGAGCTCGAACGCCCCGTCCTGCTCTTCAGCGGCGGCAAGGACTCGGTCGTCCTCCTCCGCCTGGCCGAGAAGGCCTTCCGCCCCGCCGCCTTCCCGTTCCCGATCATGCACATCGACACCGGCCAGAACTTCGACGACGTGATCGCCTTCCGCGACCGCCGGGGCGCGGAGCTGGGCGAGCGCCTCGTGGTGGCGTCGGTGCAGGACTCGATCGACCGCGGGCGGGTCATGGAGGAGAGCGGGCCCCGGGCCAGCCGCAACCGCCTCCAGACGACGACCCTGCTCGACGCCATCGAGGAGCACGGCTTCGACGCGTGCCTGGGCGGCGCCCGCCGGGACGAGGAGAAGGCCCGGGCCAAGGAGCGGGTGTTCTCCTTCCGCGACGAGTTCGGCCAGTGGGACCCCAAGGGCCAGCGCCCCGAGCTGTGGTCGATCTACAACGGTCGCATCCGTCGGGGCGAGCACATCCGGGTCTTCCCCATCTCCAACTGGACCGAGCTCGACGTGTGGCAGTACATCGCCGCCGAGAAGCTCGAGGTGCCCTCGATCTACTTCTCCCACCGGCGGGCGGTGGTGGAGCGGGACGGCATGCTGCTGGCCGTGGGGCCCTGGATCCAGCCCCTGCCGGGCGAGGAGCCGTTCGAAGCCACCGTCCGCTACCGCACCGTCGGCGACATGAGCTGCACGGGCGCGGTCGAGTCGACGTCGTCCTCCTACGAGGAGATCATCGCCGAGGTGGCCGCCACCCGCATCACCGAACGGGGGGCGACCCGCGCCGACGACCGCTTCTCGGAGGCGGCCATGGAGGACCGCAAGAAGGAGGGCTACTTCTGACGTCTTCGCCGTCGCTCGCTCCGCTCCGCTCCGGCGAGTTGTCAAGGAGCAAGAAGGAGGGCTACTTCTGATGCCCTCGCCGTCCGCCAACCGGTCGCGCTCGGGCGTCGAGCTCCTCCGGTTCGCCACCGCGGGCTCCGTCGACGACGGCAAGAGCACGCTGATCGGCCGCCTGCTCTACGACACCAAGTCGATCCTCGAGGACCAGCTGGCCGCGGTCGAGCGGGACAGCCGGCGGCGGGGCGTGGAGAAGTACCGGTAGGCCACGTCGATGGTGATGCCCTGCTCGCGCTCGGCCCGCAGCCCGTCGGTGAGCAGGGCGAGGTTCGTGTACTCGTGGCCCCGC
>DASZOE010000311.1:0-1627 GCA_035550945.1 Acidimicrobiales bacterium | reverse complement strand
GTCCCAGCAGGGCGTCACGCAGGGGAACCGCGGGTACGCGGCCGGTGGCCGCCCCGAGGCGGCGACCAGGGCGCCGTGGTCGTAGACCGTGTAGGACGGCTTGAACCCGGCCCGCGCCGCGACCCGGCGAAGCGGCGACGGGCGCACGACGGTCCAGTCGGGCTGGAACTCGACGGCGGCGTCGAAGCCCAACCCCCGGGGGTCGCCGTGCTCGGTCCGGAAGCTCTCGACCCGACAGAGGAAGAGCTCACCGACGCCGGCGCGCTGGGCCTCCGCCCGCCAGACGTCGGTCGTCCGCCGCGGCTCGGGGAGGCGGGACGCCCGGTAGACGAGGAACAGCGGCTTGCCGTGCACGCGGAGGTAGCGGGGATCGGCGAAGCTCGCCAGGAGCGATCGGATGTGGGCCAGGTCGTCCTCGGGGCCGTAGGCCTGGCGCATCAGGACGTCCCCACTCGCGCCCGCCCATGCGCGGGTCCAGTCCTCGTTCGCCCAGCACAGGCAGAACGGGTGGTCGGGCTCCCCCGAGCGGAGCACCTCCGTGAACGGCCTCTCCAGGAGCCGCTTCCCGTTGAACCAGTAGTGGTAGTAGCAGAACGCGTCGACGCCGTGGGCCGTGGCCAGGGCCGCCTGGGCGTGGCGCACGCCAGGTTCGCGGAGGTCGTAGTAGCCCAGCTCCCCGGGGACGTGCGGCTGAGGGTGGCCGGGAAAGCGGGGCCGGCCGCGCCGCACGTTCGTCCACTCGGTGAACCCGTCCCCCCACCACCGGTCGTTCTCGGGGATCGGGTGGAACTGGGGGAGGTACAAGGCGACGAACCGGGGCCTCATCCCCGCGACCTCCGGAGCCGGATTGGCTCGGTCAGCAGGGCCACGGCCGCCTCCCGGCCCCGGCGGGGCACGGCGACGGTGAGCCGGATCCACGCCGCGCAGGCCGCGGCCAGCCCGACCCCCCACGCGGGCCGGGCCCACCAGCGGGCGGCGAAGACCATGGTGCCCTCCCACCAACGGAGCTCCCGGTCCCAGGCCGAGGCGGCCGAAGCGCCGCTGTCGTGCACGGCCCAGTCGTCGGGGACGGCGAGGAGCCGCCCGCCTGCGGCCCGCAGCCGGCGACAGAGGTCGAGGTCCTCGCCGTAGAGGAAGTAGCGCTCGTCGAAGCCGCCGATCTCCTCGAAGGCCACCCGCCGTACGAGCAGGGCGGTGGCGGCCAGGCTCTCGACCTCGACGGGATCGGCGGGCCGGCGGTCGACGTGGTCGGCCAGGACGGCCGAGCGACGGCCGAGGGCCCGCACGCCGCGCAGACGGAGGAGGGCACGCGCCCCCGAGGCCCGCCCGAGGAGGTGGACGGGGCCGAGAGCCCGTCCCTGGCTCCGCTCCAGCTCCCCGGTCCGGCGGTTCACGATCGCGCCCTGGACCGCGGCCACCCCGGGCGAGCCCAGGAGGAGGCTGAGGCCCCGGCTCACGGCCTCGGTCCGGACCTCGGCGTCGGGGTTGAGGAGGAGCACCACCTCCGAGTCGCCCAGCGCCACCCCCCGGTTCTGGCCCGCGCCGAACCCGAGGTTGGGAGCCACGACCGTCCGGGCGCCGAGGGTGGCGGCGAGGGCCGCCGTCCCGCCGTCGCCGTGGTCGACCA
>DASZOE010000310.1:0-2509 GCA_035550945.1 Acidimicrobiales bacterium | reverse complement strand
CGTGGACGGCACACCCGGGCAGGTTCATGGCCGCCTACGTTTACTCGCTGCGCAGCACCGGCGCCGGACGAGTGGGTGACGGCCGACGAAGGCCTCGGCTCCGGCCCTCACCGCCGCTCGTGCTCGGAGAGCGACGCGCTCGCCTTGACGATCCAGCCCGGCCGCAGGTCGTCGAGGTCCTCCCAGCGGGGCAGGTAGTGCTCGAGGAAGACCTGCCCCACCAGCTCGTTGCGGCTGCGCACGCCGGTCTTGTCGAAGATCGACTTCAGGTGGTCCTGAACGGTGTAGGGCGAGACGTGCAGGAGGGCGGCCATCTGCTTGGTCGACCGTCCCTCCAGGCAGAGGCGGACGATCTGGCACTCCCTCGGGCTCAAGCCGTAGGCCAGGGCCACGAGCGGCGCGACCTCGTTGGCAGGAGCGGGCTGGACGATCACCGCGGTGCGGCCGTCGGTGCCCCCGGCCAGCGGCGTGCCGTAGAGGAGCAGCCACTCCCCGGACCTGGTCTGCACCCGTGACCGAGCCGCCAGCGGCACGGGATCGGCACCGGCAGCCAGGGTCCGGGCCCGGGCCGCCACCGCCTGGACCATCTTGGACTCGGCGGGCGCGGCGGGCGCCGGGTCCTCGACCATCTGGCCGATCCAGTGCTCCGCCGCCGGCGAGATGAGCTCGGGCGAGCCTTGCTCGTCGAAGACGACCACCCCGGGGCCGTCGGCGGCCGGCGCCACCCCGGCGGCGACGGCGGCGTGCAGGAGGGCGCGCCGGAACCCGTCGGCCACCGCGTCGCTCACCGCGGCGAGGAAGCGGACCTCCTCCTGGGTGAACCATGGCCGGTCCCGGTCACGGAGGAAGCCGGCCGCCGCCCAGTAGGTGCCGTCGGCCACGAACGACGCCCGGAGCTCGTCACCGATGCCGAAGCTGACGTGGGAGCGGTGCCGGGCGCTGCGCGTCGGGTCGCCGTGGGTGGCGATGCTGGTCGCCCCGGCCCGGCGGCCGCTGTGGGCCAGGAACCACCACTTGTTGACGTCCTCGACGACGTATTCGTGGTGGGCCAGCCACGAACCCGAGCACGCGACACCGCGGTTGACGCTCCCGGTGAACAGCACCGTGCCGGGGTCGACGGTGTGCCAGCAGCAGCGGTCGAAGGGGACGACCCGGCCGATCGTCTCGCTCAGCTCGCCGGCGAGGGACACCCAGTCGAGCCCGCCCGCGGCCAGGTCCCCGATCTCGTCCGCGGTCCGGCGGAGCCGATCACCGTTCACGACCAGATCGTAGGGGGGCGCACCGCTCTCGTCAGTCCCAGGAATGTGGGGGTGGCCATCCGGAATTCCCCAGTCATGTGGGATTTCCGGGCCCCGGTCCCTCCTTCACAATCGCCGCGAGCGGACGACAACGGAGGGACAGGATGACGACGACGCAGCCGGGGCCGGTGGCCGCCGGGAACGACGGGAACCAGCAGAGAGACGTGAGCCCCGAGCCCGTCCTGCGCCTGGCCTCGGGGTTCATGGCCGCCAAGCACCTCTTCGTGGCCAGCGAGCTGGGAGTCTTCGAGGCGCTGGCGGAGTCGCCGGCGACGATCGAGGCGCTCGCCGCCCGCACGGGCCTGACCCGCCGTGCGGCCCGGATCAGCGCCGACGCCATGGTCGCCCTCGGGCTGCTGGAGCGCGACGGCGACCTCTACCGGAACGGGGAGGCGGCCGGCCACTTCCTCGCCGGGCGCACCACTGCGGACCTGCGGCCCCTTCTGCGGTTCTGGGACCAGATCAGCTACCCGGCGTGGGAGGCGCTGGCCGAGTCGCTGGCGAGCGGTCCTCCTCGCGAGGTGTTCGACCTCGACGCGGCCCAGCAGGAGATCGTCTCGGCCGGGATCGAGGCGATCCTCTCCGGTCCCACCCGGGCCTTCGCCGAGGCCGTCGACTTCTCCGCCCACCGGCGGCTCCTCGACGTGGGCGGCGGCACCGGCTCGTGGTCGGTCGCCGCCGTCAGGCGCCATCCCCACCTCCGGGCGACGGTGCTGGACCTGCCCGTCACCGCCGACATCGCCCGCCGGCGGCTGCAGGAGACCGGTCTGGCCGACCGCATCGCCGTGGTGGCCGCCGATGCCACGACCGACGACCTCCCCGCCGGCCACGACGCCTTCTTGCTCGCCAACCTCGTCCACTACTGGTCCCCGGAGACCAACGTGGCCCTGTTGCGGCGGGTCCGGAAGGCGGCCGCCCCGGGCGGGCGGCTGCTGCTCGCCGACTTCTGGACCGACCCCACCCACACGCAGCCCGTGCAGGCGGCCCTGATGGCCGGCGAGTTCGCGGTGCACTTGGGCGACGGTGACGTCTACAGCGTCGACGAGGTCCGGGCCTGGCTACCGGAGACGGGCTGGCGGTTCGTCGAGCACTTGCCGCTCGCCGGCCCCCAGAGCCTGGTCGTGGCCGAGGCCGGCTGACCGGCGCCCGTCTCGCCTTCAGCCCCCGGCGGGGCGGCGGGCGACGACGGTCACCAGGGGGGGCAGCACGAC
>DASZOE010000309.1:0-1875 GCA_035550945.1 Acidimicrobiales bacterium | reverse complement strand
CCTCCCAGCCGCGCGCGACCGCCTCGCCGGAGGGCAGGGCGGCCGGCCGGTGCGGGGCGCGCTCGGTCCGGCGGCGGGCCAGGCCTCGGCGTCGGGTCCGATGTGGAGCGGTGAGGGGCATGCCGGCGCGCAGCGTGCCTGATCCGGCCAGCGGGAACACGAAGGCGGCCTGGGCCAGGCCCGCGTGGCAGTTGACCGGAGGGAGGCTCTGGCTGGCCTCTCCCGCCACGATCGCCCTCACCACGTCGCCGTCCCGGAAGGTCGAAGCTGCCACCCCCTCGGGAGGCGCGGGGAGCTGCAGGGCGGGGCGGCCGTCGACCGTCACCCTGTCGCCGACAAGGCCGATCCGCTCGACCACGGCCAGGCCCTCGGGGTTGTACGGCCGGACGGCGAGGGCGACTGTCAGCGCGTTCGGAGAGCGGTTCTCGATCTCGACGATCACCATCTCGTCCCCGTCGGTCGCCGCGTAGACGCGCTCTGCCACCTCGCCATCGGGAACGGCCATGGCCGTCTCCACCACCGGTGTGCCGTCGACCAGGCGCTGGTGCACGGCCGGGTCGCGCGAGGGGAAGTGCCACCCGTCCGCCGCACCGACCCACCAGTCGAGCGACCACCCGTCGAACCACGGCGTCACGAGGCCGCGTGAGTCCACGATCCCTTCGCGGGCCGAGCCGAGGTTGCCGACCATCGTCCAGTTGCGGTGGGTGAGGTTGGTCAGGACGGGAAGATGGCCGCGGGGGATGAACTCCGGCGCCCGCGGATCGAGCTGTCGATCGAGCCAGTACGGCCACACCCAGTCGACACCGATCTGCGCGGCGGCGCGCGTTCGCACCGCTCGGAACACGGTACGTGCCCCGACCGGCAGCAGCTCGCCCGGCAACTGGACCTCGAGGGTCTCGCCCAGGCGCTGGAAGGTGGACAGATGCCTGACGATGTCGTCGGTGATCCGCAGCCGCCCCATGGCCCGGTGGAGGACCCAGGCTCGCAGCCCCATGGCAGCAAGCTACCGTCGCTCGAGCCCGAGCCGTCAGCCCGGACCCGAGCGCAACTCCACGGCGACCAGGCTCAGCAGCTCGTGGAGGATGCGGGCGGTCGCACCCCACACGACGTCGTCGGCGAGGTCGAAGAAGTGCACGGGCCGGTCCGGCCACCCGGGCAGGTCCCAGCGCTCCTCGTGGTAGACGCCCTCCTCCATCAGCTCGGACAGGCTCACGTCGAAAGCCGACTCCACCTCCCCTGGAGCGAGGGTGAGTGCAGGGCGCCCGCCCAGCACCCCCACGAAGGGGCTGACGAGCGCGCCACTGGAGAGGGTGGGAAGCGGCGTCAGCCGGCCGACCACGTGGACACGGGCCGGATCGAGGCCCACCTCCTCGGCGGCCTCCCGAACCGCGGCGGCCACGGGCTCCTCGCCCGGCTCCAGCCGTCCCCCCGGAAAGGCCACCTCCCCGTGGTGGGACCGCAGGTGGCGGGCCCGGCGGGTCAGCAGCACGCGAGCCTCGTCGTGCTCTTCGAACAACGCCAGCAGCACCGCGGCGGGCATCCGGCCCAGGGGCTCGGGAACCGGCGGGCTGCCGCCCTGCCGCGCGACCGCCCGCCGGACCACGCCGAGTCCGACCCTCCGCTGTTCGACGGACAGCCCGCCCCACGGAGGCGATCCGACCCCCGGTCGGGCGTCCTCGGGCCGGGGAATGCGCTGGGGGGCGGCCATGCCGTGGCAAAGGTAGCGGCGGGCGGCCGGGCGCCTCGGCCCGTGTAGGTACTACGGAGCCGTGTGCCACCCCTGCACGTCGCCGACGAGGTGAGTTGCGCCGGCGCCGTTGTAGAGGCTCCCCTTTTCGACACCGTCATGCCGCCTGCGCCTTTGTGGCCGGGGCC
>DASZOE010000308.1:0-4952 GCA_035550945.1 Acidimicrobiales bacterium | reverse complement strand
ATCCTCGAGCGAGCGTCGACGAGGCCGTTCGGGTCGCGACCGAACATCCGGCCAACCTGCTTCTCGCCGAACTCGCGGGCGCCGCGGTCCATCATCAGGCTGCCGTCCGGGTTACGCCCGGCAATGTCGGACGCGCGTGGGCGGCCGTGCTGGCCGCAAGCGGCGTCAACTTCGCGACTGTCGACGCATGACACGCTTCTTGCCCATGCACTGACACGATCCCTGCGTTTCCACCGCCAAAGAGCTGCGCTGCGCACGAGCTGTGAAGCGCAGCGAAATCGACAATGCGAAGCGCAGGGAAACTGACACTCCCGCTTGTGCCGTCGTGCATGCAGACATGCAGCGGCGCATGATACGGTCGGTGGGTGCCGAAAACGATTCAGATCCGCGACCTCGACGACGATCTCTATGAAGCGCTGAGGCGGCGTGCCGCCGCGGCCGGACTGAGTGTCCCGGAGCTCCTGCGTCGCGAAGCAACGCGGCTCGCGGCACGTCCCACGGTGCAGGAGTGGTTGACGCGGACGAACCGCCGGCCCTCCCGTATCGAGCGCGCTGAAGTCCTTGCCGCGCTCGACGAATCACGCGGCGAGTGGCCTGGTGCTGATCGTTGACGCATCCTGCTTGTACGAAGTGGTGGCAGACACAGCGCGGGCGAATGACGTTCGGGCGCGTCTCGCCCTCGACCCCGATCACGCGGCCCCGTCGGTGATCGACGCTGAGGTCGTCAGCGTCATACGTCGGGATCACCTCTTGGGCCGGTTGGACTCCACGGCTGCGGCGCAGGCCGTCGACGATCTTCGAGACTGGCCGGGGGAGCGCTTCGGGCACCGGCCGTTGCTGAACCGGGTCTGGGAACTCAGGACATCCGTGCGCTCGTTGGACGCGCTCTACGTCGCTCTGGCCGAGGTCATGCAGGCGACCCTCCTGACCTCTGACGAGCGTTTGGCCAGGGCTTATGGCCCGCACTGCCCGGTCGAAGTCATCCCACACGCCCTGCGCTCCAACTGACAGGGGTGCCTCGTTTGCACCGCCAAGACCGACGAGCTCTCTCATCCGCTTCCGCTCGTCTCACCTTGACGCCCATAATCCAGGTTATGTCAAGTTAAGCAGCCGTTGTTCGGTCCTACCGCTGCGACAGGTGTTGTAGAACGCAGGGAATTTGGCACCGGATGCGCAACCGGTTGTCAGTGGGAACGCAAGCTCGTGTCAGCGCGAACTCGGCGTTCGCGGCTACCGCCGCCACCGGTGAGCGCTCCTACCGCCAGTCCCCCACTTTTAACCCGCTGGCGGGGAACGCTCGGCGTCGGGGCTGTCGTGGGGATGGCGTGGGTCGTCAGGGGACACGAAGGGGCGACGACCTCGACCCGCGACCAAGGCCCACCCCTGTCGCGTTTTGAGGCCGTGGTCGTGCGCGCAGAGCCGGTCCATCAAATCGACAAGGGTGAGATGCGTCTTGGCCCAGTCCTGGCGATGGTCAAACTCCAGCCGTGCCAGGGCTCCGCAGCCCTCGTTGGCGCAGCGGGGGTACAGCCACTCCAAGGCCGTCCGCTGGGCAGCGGTGGGCCGGCGCCCGAGGTGGGCGACGCCCAGCACCTCCTCCCCTGCCGTCGCGACCGCGGCCAGGAACGGGTCACCACAATCGAGCATGTCCCGTACGGCCGAGGCGGCCACCGGGCCGTAACCGACAATTTCGCACAACTCCCCGTCGGCGGGACAGCCTCGCAGCAGAGCGGGAAGGTCGACACGGACGAGGACTTTGCCCGAGCGCCAACGGCGCGCTCCATTCCCGGCGGCGTCCCTTGCTCTGCGGCTGACGTCCTCGCGTGCCGCCTCTCGGACCAGTTCCGCGAGGGCATCTGCGGCATGGGCCTCCGCGCGCTCGGCGTGACCGGCGGCGTCGGCGTCGGCGACGAGCGCGTCGGTGCGGGCGTCGAGCACGGCCATCATTTCGGCGCCCACCTCGAGGTTGTCACGGAAGTGAAGGTTGAACGCCCCGTCGGCGTCGGTGTAGCGGCGCAGAAAGCGCCCGGCGTGGATCCGCGCTCGACGGGACTCGGCAACGCCATCAGCGCGGACCCTGATCCGGGCGGCCGCGTCTCGCAGGTCGCCCAGCGACGCGGTGGCGGCGCGGGCGACCAGCTCCTCCTCGCCCGCTGGATGGGCGACCGCGGCGCCGGCGATGGTCGACGCCTGCGCAGCCGAGAGCTGTCCCCTTCGGGCCGCGGCTTGGGTTCGGGGAAGGCTCTGCAGACGCCGCGCGGTGGCCAGGGCGTCGGCCGCCTGGGCCAACGTGGTCCCCGAGCGCCGGGCCAAGTCCTCGGCGGGCGAGCGGCATCCCGACCGCCGCCACAACGAGGTCTCCGCGACGCGGGCGGCGGCCGCCGCTTTGAGGGCCGCAGCCACCTTCTCTATGGCCGCGGCGTGGGTCACGACGTCATCGGCTTGGGCGGCGGTGACCAACGTGGTGTCAAAACCCTGGCTGTAATCCTCCACCGCTTGGCGGAGCTCGGCGATTCGCTGGCACACGGGAAGCGCTCCTCGCGGCCGACCCACTGACCGAGGGCGGCTTCACCGCCGAGTCCCTGTCGAACAGGCGTTCGTACCCTATCAGCCCCATGTGACACGGAGGGCAATGGCAGATGTGACACGGAGGGCAATGGCAGGTCATGGCGCGAGGCGGTTTGCGGAAGGCCCCCGGCCGCGGCGACTCCCCGCTACGAGAGCCCTGAGCCGCTTGATCGTGTTCTCGAGCGACGTCCCAATCGACCACTGTCATTCTCTCGGCGCTCGCACTGTCAATTTCCCTGCGTTCTACACCAACCTTGGCCCCCACGGCCGGGTCGTAGCGCCAGGATCGGTGAGGACCGTAAGGACCACGGTCTCCCCGCCTCGCCACTGCCCAGGAGAGCCGACTCGACCAGGCGCAGCACCGTTGTCTTCCCGCTCTCCCACGCGCCGGACACCCCGAGCGCAAGCCGGTCGAGCTCGTCGTCCAGCACAGCGTCGACGACGGTGTCGGCGACGGCCCCGAAGGCGAGCAGGTCAACGCCAGAGGGCTCGTCTGACCACAGCTGCAGCACCTCTGCGCTCGTCATCGGGCCGGTCATGACCCCGGTTTACTCCGAGGGTGTGACAATGCAGGCGAGTGGCGAGCCGAGGCACCGGTCACATGGCTCTCGCTCGAATCACGACTCCCCGGCCAACCCGGCGACAATCAGCGCGTCAACTCGGCGGCGGCCGTTGTTTCACCTTGGCAGCGCCGCGGGCAAGAATGAGCTCAGGCGGAGCACCCACGAAGGGAGTATCAAGTGCGGAAGAAGCTGAAGCTTTTGGCGGTGTTGCCTTTGGCGGCAGGGCTCCTAGCGCTGGGGGCAGCACCCGCAGGGGCAGCCCCGAACGACGACAAGGCCAACTGCGTGGCCCAGACCGGGCACGTGCTCGGTCCTCCGGGCCAAAACGGGGATCCCATTGGCGGCCAGACCGTCTCCTTCTTGGCCCAGATCCCGCGCAATTTCTGCCCTGGGGCCGATGTCCCGCTCCCGGCCTGATGATGCGGCCGTAAGAAACCGACTTCGAGGGAGGTACGCCTGCCGGGCCGTCCGCTGCCAGCGCGGGATGACGCCGGTACATCGAGCCGGCAGATGACCGGGCGGAACCGCCTTCAGTTTTGTCAATGGCCATCTCGAAGTCCCCGCTGGTGGCAACGAAGGTCCCCACCCCGGGGATGGGCTGGGAACCGGCCTCTCAGAGCCTCATAGAGCCGCTGGAGCCGCTCAACCCGTTTCCAGGTCGAACAGCTGCGAAACCAACAGCCCCAGCTCGTCAAAGTCCTTGGCTCGCGGGGTGACGGTTACATCGGGCCCGAAGCCGACCGTGGTTACGCCGAGACGAGCGGCGGCATCAAGGTTTGCCTGGTGGTCGTCGACGAACACCCAGGCGCCGAAGGAGACTCCACATGCCTCCCGCAGGGCCTCGAAGATGGCCAAGTCGGGCTTCCGACTGCCGACGTCGCCACTGATCACCCAGAGGTCGATCATTGAAGACAGTCCGTGCCGTTCCCTCAGGGCGAGCGACCAGTCGCCGACGTCGTTCGAGAGGCAGGCCAGCCTGATCCTCTGCCGGCCAGCCCAGCCGAGGAAATCGAGCGCACCAGGGGCCAGGCGGAAGAGTCTGATGTAGGCCTCGCTCGCCGCGTCTGGGTCCCGGATCCCGAGTTCCCGCCACAGCTGCTCGGCGTCCAACTCGCCGACGCTGGAGCGGAGGTAGAGGTCCCGCACGGCTGCCCGGTCCAGGCCAGAGCCTCGTTCCTGTGCGAACGGGACCAGGTAGGTGCTTACGGTATCGGAGACTTCGAAGATGACGCCCATGGCGTCGAGGACGAGCAACTCCGGCTTCATCGCGCCATGGTGCCCCGCGAGGCGGCCATGGCGCTGCTCGAGGAGCTTCAGCGCCTTCAGAGCGAGGACCGCCCGCGCGGCCAGTCTGCTCAACGGGGTGGCGGCGCTCCTGGACGCCGCCCGCAGGGCCGACGAAGGGTCCGGTCGCTGAGGACACCCTGTCGAAGACGTCGTCATCACAAGCCTGAAGTGCGTGAACGGCTCCGGACCTGGCCCCAACCCCAGATACTCGAGGGAGTGTCGTCATGCTGTCGCCGGGCCAGCCTGCTGGGATGTCCAAGGAGGAGGCGATCAAGCTGCGCGAGGAGCTGCAGCGGTGCCGCTCCCGCGGCCGCCAGCTGCTGGGGGCCCTCGAGGAGGTCGCGGCGACCGTGGACCGAGCCCTCCGTGCGCTTCTCACCCCCGGCCAGGCGCCTAGGACTGCGTTGAACAACCCGTCGGGCGGTGCTCGCGATTTCGAGGCGCGCTCTTCATACTGAGCGGGTGCAGGGCAAGAGCGATCCCAATCCCCAGCTACTCGATGCCGGCGCGCTGTGTCGCCAGCTGGTCCCCGAC
>DASZOE010000307.1:0-6653 GCA_035550945.1 Acidimicrobiales bacterium | reverse complement strand
CCCGCCCCCGAATCGCCAGCCATGGACCGACCGTACCCAGGCGGTCTGGACGGATGGTGGATGGCAGTGCCGCCGCCTCGGGGGCGTTTGCCGGGGTCGGCCCGGGGGAACGTGAATTCCCGTCTGGGGCGCACGAGCCGCCTCACAGGAGGATCGAAAGATGGGTATCGGAATCAGCGTCTTCCTCATCGCCGTGGGCGCCATCCTCGCCTTCGCCGTCGACGTGACCGTCTCCGGCCTCGACCTGGACACCGTCGGCGTGATCCTCATGATCGCCGGGGGCATCGGGCTCCTCTGGAGCCTCCTCTTCCTCAACGGCGGCTGGGGTCGCCGCGGACCGGTCGTCGACGAGTACGTGGCCGCCCCCGCCGCCCGCCGCCGGGTGATCCGCGACCGCTACATGTAGCCGCTCTCCGGTGGGGTCCGGCCCCTTTCCGTGACCTCGGCGGTCGACTTGCAAAGAGGGTGGAGAGGGGCAACGGTGGTCGGGTGCAACCTGGCTCGGCTGCCGCCGGCCCCGCCGTGGACCGTTCCCCGCGTCGCCGCGGGGGTGCGGCCGCGGTGCGCGACCGACGCCCCGCTCCGGACGTAGGGCGTTCCCCGGCGGCGGTGCGGGCGGCCATGTCCCGCTTCGCCGCCACCCGCCAGCCCGAGCTCCGGGACGCCCTGGTGGTCAGCCACCTGGGGCTGGCCCACTGGGCCGCGGCGCGCTTCGCCGGGCGGGGGGAGGCCGTCGACGACCTGGTCCAGGTCGCAGTGGTCGGGCTGGTCAAGGCCGTCGACCGCTTCGATCCCGACCGGGGCCCCGAGTTCTCCGGGTACGCCGTCTCGACGATGATGGGTGAGCTCAAGCGCCACTTCCGCGACCGGGGCTGGGACGTCCACCTCCCCCGAGGCGTGCACGACCGCTACCTGCGGGTGCGGGCCGCCGTCGACGAGCTCACCCAGGAGCTCCACCGGTCGCCCGCGGTCGACGAGATCGCGGTCCGGGCGGGCGTGTCGAGCGAGGAGGTCGTGGAGGCCACCGACGTGGCCACCGGCTGGCGGCCGGCGTCGCTCGACGAGCGCTTCGAGACCGACGACGGCGACGACGGGCGTCAGGTGCCGGGCACGCCCGAGTTCGGCTTCTCGTCGGCCGAGGGCCGGGCCGACCTCGACCCCCTGCTCGCCCGGCTCCCGCCCCGGGCCCGCCTGGCCATCCGCCTGCGCTTCGTCGAGGACCTCACCCAGTCCGAGATCGCGGCGCGCCTCGGCGTGAGCCAGATGCAGGTGTCCCGGATCCTCTCCTCGAGCCTCGCCCGCCTCCGGGCCTGGCACCGGGAGGCCTGAGGCTCAGCCCGCCTCCGCCTTTTCCCCTTCCCCGTCCTGCTCGTCGCCCTCGTCCTCCCCGAACGGCACGTCCGGGTAGGCCCGGCGGGCCCACTCCCTGGCGTCGTCGGCGGTGGGATAGGTCTCGTTGCTGTAGAGCTCGACGTCGTTCTCGGGCTCGACGTAAGACCAGGTCCAGACGTCGTCCTCGAGGGCGCGGACGCGTAGCTCAGCTTGTCGCGGGGGACTCTTCACTCGCTTCCTCGGTCGCCTTCTCTTCTTGCTCCTCCTCGGCCGCGCCGTCGCCCTCGTACCGCTTCGGGTGGAGCACGGCCTCCAGCGGGACCGTGGCGAAGCGCTCGGCTCGACTCACCTGCAGCCCCTTCATCAGCCGGTAGGTCACGTATCCGACGAGCGGTGGCAGGACGATGACGAGGACCTGGAACACTCTGGTGATGCTGGCCACCGAGACGGCGAGCTTGTTCGCCATGAGGTCGTTGCTGGCGGCCACCTGCAGCACCACGTAGAAGGTCAGCGTCGTCATGCCCAGAGCCGTGCGCACCGGGCGGTCACGGGCCCGATCGAGGATGTGATGGGGGGCGCGATCCTTGGTGACGCGCGCTTCGAGGAACGGCCACAGGTAGAGCAGCGCGAAGGTGAGGCCGGGGAGCAGGGCGCCGGCGAAGAAGGGGTTCGGGATCTCGTAGCCGAAGGCGCGGATCTCCCAGGCAGGGATGATCCTGAGTGCCCCCTCCGTCCACCCGAGCCACCAGTCAGGCTGCGCCGGCGAGGGCACCTGGTCGGGATGGAAGGGCCCGTAGAGCCAGACGGGATTGATCTGGAACAGCCCGCCCATGGCGAACAGCACGGCGGACACGGCGAAGAAGAGGCCGACGGAGTTCGCCGCGTACGTCGGCCAGAGCCTGCTGCCCACGACGTTGGTCTCCCTGCGCCCCGTGCCCGGGAAGTCGGTGTGCTTCTGGCGCCAGATGATGCCCAGGTGGACGGTCAGCAGGCCGATGATCAGGCCGGGGATGATCATCACGTGGGTGATGAACAGCCGGGGGATGATCTCGTGGGCCGGGAACTCGCCGCCGAAGACGAGGTAGGCCAGCCACGACCCGATGAGGGGCACGGACAGGGCGATGGAGTAGGCGATCCGGAGGCCGGTGCCCGACAGCAGGTCGTCGGGCAGGGAGTACCCGGTGAACCCGTTGAAGAAGGCCAGGATGAACAGGGTCACCCCGACGATCCAGTTGAGCTCCCGCGGCCGCCGGAAGGCGCCGGTGAAGAACACCCGCAGCATGTGCACGACGAGGGCGGCGATGAAGACGATCGCCGCCCAATGGTGCGCCTGGCGCATCACGAGCCCGGCCCGGACGTCGAAGCTGAGCTCGACCGTCGAGCGGAAGGCCTCGGACATCTCCGCGCCGCGCAATGGCTCGTAGGAACCCTCGTAGGTCGTCTTGGCGAGGCTCGGGTCGAAGAAGAAGGTCAGGAAGACCCCAGTGAGGAGAAGGACCACGAAGGAGTACATCGCCACTTCGCCGAGCATGAACGACCAGTGGTCGGGAAAGACCTTGTTGAGGGCGTGACGCGTGAACGACGCGGCCGACAGGCGATCGTCGACCCAGCGCGAGACCCGGCTAATCACTGGGCCTGCTCCAGTACCCGGGCCCGACCGGCTCGGTGAAGTCACCCTTGGCCACCACGAAGCCCTGATCGTCGACGCCGAGGGGCAGCTGCGGGAGAGGGCGGGCGGCGGGGCCGAACGTCGGCTTGGCCCCTTGGGGGACGGAGAACGTCGACTGGTGACACGGGCAGAAGAGCTCCTGGGTGTCCGCCTGGTAGAGGCCCACCGGGCAGCCGGCGTGAGTGCAGATCTTGGAGAAGCCGACGACGCCCTCGACCGTCCAGCCCTCGGGGCCCGGGACATGCACGTCGGGCGGGAGGCGCAACAGGACGGTCTGGGCGTCGGCCGATTCCGGATGGTCCTCGGGGAAGACGGTGAGGATGGTGTCGACGTCTACCTCCTCTAGGCGCACCGGTTGGCCGTTCCGGGTGACCACCCGAGTGCCCTTCTTCCAGTCGGTGTGCACCAAGGACGACCCGGGACTGCTCCCCAGGGAGCGGATCGGGAACAGCGCGGCCAGGCCGAGCGCGGCCACGGCCATCCCGAACATCTTGACGATCAGGCTCCGACGCTCCATGGGCTCGGCCCCGGCTTGGAAGGCGGCGGCCACGCCGGTGCGCTCGTCCTCCGCCCCAGGCAGGTCTTCCCTGACCTGTACGAAGTGGCCTCCGGGGAGCATGCGTCGGGCGAAGACGATGAGGGCCACCGCGATGCCGCCCAGGGTGAGCCCGAGCAGGGCACCTTCCAGCTGCGGCTGCCCCCCGAAGCCGTAGACGACGGTGACCGCGACCGCGGCGGCGATGGCGATCCCGAGGGCCACGAGGATCGACGTCGAGCGAGCCGGGCCCGGGTGGCCGGGACGCATCATGCCCTCTCTGGTCTTCACTCCACCTCCCCTGCCTTCGTGCCGATCCACCGGATGACGAGGATGAGCAAGCCGAGACCCACGAGCCATCCCACCGCCCCCTCGACGACGGGTCCGACCCGGCCGATGGGCGCCCCTCCTTCGTCCGCCGGGTTCTTCAGATAGCGCATGTAGAGCAGCAGCGACTCGAGCTCGTGGTCCGAGATCGCTCGCTGTCCGAACACCGGCATGCTCCCCGGTCCCGTCCGCACCGCCTCCGCGACCGCCAGGACGTTGGAACGCCCAAAGTCGGGTATGACGATCCCTCTCGTCTTGCGGGGCTTGTCCTCGTCGGGATGGATGAGCATGGCACCGCCGATCCCGGTGGTGGCGTGACACGAGGCGCAGTGCTCCTGGTACACCTCCTGGCCCTCGGCCAGGTCGCCCTTGCTGAGATCGATGTGGGGGACGTCGGGTCCAGGAGCGCGGAACCGGGTCTTGACGTACTCCACGATGGCGGCGATCTCGCGCTCGTTGTAGACGGGCGTGCCCGGCGCCATCTGGTCGACTGGAGCCTCGACCGGCATGCGACCGGTCCGGAGCACGAAGTCGGTGAGGGCGCCACCGTTGGTCCCCCCGGTCAGGTCCGGGCCTCGGGCGGTCCCTTTCCCGTCGGCTCCGTGGCAATGGGCGCAGTCCCGCAAGTAGAGGTGCTGGCCCGCGTCCACCGCGCTGGCCGCCGCTTCCGGAGGGCCGTAGTACACGGGAGGCCGGTAGGGCTCGGCCTCGCCGCGGAAGTACCCGCATCCGGCTACCACCGCGGTGCCCAGGAGGAGCACGACGGGAGCGAGCCCTCGCCTCATGCGGGTCCCCCACCACCGCGTGCGGGCGACGCCAGGCCGGCCGCTACCTGCCCCGTGTCCGGAGAGGCGTCCTCCATCTCGGCGAACCAGCGGACCAGGAGCCATCCGATCACCACGACGTACAGGAACGCCGGCGGTCCCCACATGAGCCCGCCGGCCACGTGCTGGTCCCCCAGAGGCGACACGTCCCACAACCTGGCCCCGGCCCCGTGAATCGGGTACAGGACGTTCGGGGCCAACAGGAGGACGATGCCGAGGGCAGAGCTCTGCACGCTGGTTGCGAAGACGAGCAGCATCGCGACGGGCCGGGGCACCCCCCGGCGGGCACCGCTCCCGAGGACCACGGCCCAGAAGAGTAGGGCGGCACCCAGGAAGCTGGCGTGCTCGACGACGTGGAGGGCGTCGTGGGAGAGGGCGGCCTCGTACAGCAACGGCAGATGCCACGCCCACAGCGCCACCGTGCCCACCGTCCACACGGCGAGGGGATTGGCGGCGGCGCGCGCCGCTCTACGCCACAGATCGCCCCGGGCACCGCGTGCCGCTCGCCGTCCGCCGGCGGGCAGACCGGCGACCAGGGCGGCCGCGGGTCTGGCGTGCACGAGCAGGGGCGCGGCGACGAGCATCAGCAGGAGGTGCTGCACCATGTGCCCGGAGAACAGCGTCGACGCCAGCGCGTCGAGCGGCGACACCAGCGCCGCGGCGAGGACGAGGATCCCCCCGTAGAACGCGAGGGCGCGCCGCTTCCTCTCCGTCCGGCTCCGTGCATGAAGGGAGTGGGAGGCGATGCGCCGGCCGAGACGCGCCGTGCCGCGCCTGTGGAGGAGGACGGTCAGCCCGAGTGTGGCCAGAAGGGCGGGCTCGAGCGACCACGAGCCCGTCAGCTCCGACGGTGCGACGGCCTGGTGCGCCAGCATCACGGGACGGTCTCGCACACGTCGAGGGTCAGCGCGGGCAGGTAGCCGAGCAGGATGATGCCCACGAAGAGAGCGCCTTCCACGAGGCCGGCGAACGCCATCCACCGGGCCCGTTCCATCTGGTCGTCCCCGTCCTGGTCTCCCCCGTTCTGGCCCTCCCCGTTCTGGCCTCGCAGCTTCTTCCAGCAGGTGTAGGCGGCGAGGCCGGAAAGCACGGCGAGGGTCAGCATCGCGGTGTTGAACAGGACGGAGACCGTCTTCACGCCCACACCGAGGATCTCGCCCTGTTCGTGGGCCGATTCGGAGCAGGCGAACCACTCTTCGAGCGAGTAGTTCACTCCGAGGTGGCCGACCCACGCCAGGGGGCTGCCGAGCACCCCGAACCAGAGCACCACCGAGCGGCGGCGCTCGTCCTTGCTGATCTCCTCGGCGGCCTCCTCGAGCGCCGCCTCCTGGGACTCGTTGCTCTCGACGTCTTCGACGCTCACCCGGTGCTCACTTAGAAGTGGGGGGAGATGTAGATGGACAGCAGCACGAACAACCACACGATGTCGACGAAGTGCCAGTACATGGCGAAGTTCTGGACGGAGACATGCTTCTTCTCGTCGAACGCCCCCTGCCAGGCCCGGACCTGGGTGAAGGCGCTGACCGAGAGCCCGACGACGACGTGGCTGAGATGGAACCCGGTGACGGTGAAGAACATCGACCCGTAGGCGTTGGTGCGCGGCGTGAACTCGTGCAGCGTCTCCGGCCACTCGAGGACGAGGGTGATGACCAGGAAGATGGCGCCGAGCAGCCAGCCGAGGGCCAGACCCCACTTGAGCCGCCCCTGGCTGCCCTTCTCGATGCCCTTCTCGGCGATGTGAACCGGGATGCTCGAGGACCACAGGATGGCGCTCATGATCTGTGGCAACATCAGCTCCGGCGCCTCGATGTGCTCCGGGGGCCAGTGCGGGCTCCGGAAGCGGAGGTAGAAGTAGCTGGCCAGGAGGAGGGCGAACAGGGTCGCCTCGGTGGCGATCAGCCACACCATCCCCCACCAGCCGAACGACCTCGGGCCGACCGCGTGCTCGGGGAGAACCTCCCCGGGC
>DASZOE010000306.1:0-4636 GCA_035550945.1 Acidimicrobiales bacterium | reverse complement strand
GCCCACCGGCGCAGGCCGCCGACGCCAACCCCAGGCCCGTCCTCGACATCGACGCGCCGGCCCAGGAGATCGCCGTGTGGTCGGTCGTCGCCCGCTCGGCGGCCGCCACCTGCCCGGGCCTGCACCCGGAGGTCCTGGTGGCCATCGCCCACGTCGAGAGCCGCTTCGGCCGGGGCAACGGCCCCTCGGCCGCGGGGGCCCTGGGCCCCATGCAGTTCCTGCCGGAGACATGGGCCCTCTACGCGACCGACGGTGACGGCGACGGCCGGACCGACGTCATGAACCCGATCGACGCCATGCACGGCGCGGCCCGCTTCCTGTGCACCTGGGGCGGTGGCGACCTGGCCGAGCTGCGAACGGCGCTCTGGCGCTACAACAACTCGCGCGACTACGTGGCCGAGGTGCTCCGCGCCGCGGGCCTGGCCGCACGGGCCGCGTAGCTACGGGTCGAGGTCCCGGGCCAGGAGGTCGGCAAAGGCGGCCGCGGCGGCGGCGGTCAGGGGTCCCGGCGCCGCCGCCAGGACGCGGCCGTCGAAGGCCCGGACGGGCTGCACGTCGCGCGTGCTCGAGCTGAGGAACGCCTCCTCGCAGGACGCCAGCGTGGAGAGCGGCACGTCCTCCTCGACCACGTCCACCAGCTCGAGGACCAGGTCCCGGGTCACACCGGCCAGGCACCCCGACGACAGCGGGGGGGTCAGCAGCCGCCCGCCGATCCCGACGAAGACGTTGGTCCCCGTCCCCTCGCACAGATTGCCGGCCAGGTTCGGGAACAGGGCCTCGCCCGCGCCCCGATCACGGGCGTGGGCCAGGGCCACCACGTTCTCGCCGTAGGACACCGTCTTGAGCCCGGAGAGGGCGCCCCGCTCGTTGCGGGGCCAGGGGACGACGACCACGTCGGTGGCCGGGGGCCAGTCCGGGAGCGGAGCGCCGACGCCGATCACCGTCGGCGGCGCGCCCGAGCGGTCGGAGCCGAGGGCCCCCGGGCCACCCGTGACCGTCACCCGCAATCGGCCCTCCTCGAGGCCGTTGGCCCGGATCACCTGGTCGAGAGCCGTCCGGAGCGCCGGACGGTCGGGTAAAGGCAACCGCAGCCCGGAAGCGGACCGGGCGAGGCGGTCGAGGTGGCGGCGGACGGCGAACGGAGCGCCCCGGTGCACCCGGAGGGTCTCGAAGACGCCGTCCCCCGTGAGCAGGGCGTGGTCGAGGGGCGAGACCCGGGCCCGCGCGAGGGGCAGCAGCTCCCCGTCGATCCACACGGACGTCACCGGCCCAGACTACGGGCGGCCGAATCACGCCCCCTCCCCGTTCCGCCTACCCTCGGAGCCGTGGCAGCCCCGCGGGCGCGCCCCGCGGTGCGCTACTGGCCCCGGCGACTCCTCGTCGGAACATGTGTCCTCCTCGTCCTCGCGATCGTCTGCGCGGGGGGCGCCTACATGTACCTCCGGTGGCGCCTGGGCCAGATCAACCGGCTCCAGGTCGACGAGCTGGCCGAGGACTCGGGCTCGGTCATGAACGTGCTGCTCGTCGGGTCCGACAGCCGGGCCCGGCTGACCGGCGACCTGGCCGAGCAGGCGGGCAAGGACCAGGTGAGCGGGTCGCGAAGCGACACGATCATGGTCCTCCACGTCGACGCCCAGACCAAGAAGGCGGCCATCCTCTCCATCCCCCGGGATCTCTACGTGCGCATCCCGGGCACCAACCGCTCCGACCGCATCAACACGACGTTCGCCTCCGGCGGCGCCACCGGGCTGGTACGAACCATCAGCGAGAACCTCGGGATCCAGATCAACCACTACATGGAGGTCGACTTCGTCGGCTTCCGGGAGATCGTCGACACCGTGGGCGGGGTCAACGTCTACGTCCCCGCGCCCGCCCGCGACAAGCTGAGCGGCCTGGACATCAAGACGCCGGGCTGCGTCCGCTTCGACGGCGAAACCGCGCTGGAGTGGGTGCGCAGCCGCAACTACGAGTACTTCGAGTCGGGGCGGTGGCGTACCGACCCGACCTCGGACTTCGGGCGCATCCAGCGCCAGCAGGACTTCATCCGCCGGATGATGAAGAAGGCGGCCTCGTCCGGGATCGGCAACCCCCTCACCCTCAACCGCCTGATCGGCATCGGGGTGAAGGACGTGACCCTCGACGAGGGCATGTCCACGAGCGACCTGGTGCGGGTGGCCCGGCGGTTCCGGTCGCTGGACCCGGAGACGGTGGACATGCTCACCCTTCCCACCACGCCCGCCACGGTGGGGGGAGCCTCGGTGCTCCGTCTCGACAAGGAACAGGCCCAGGCCTACGTCGACCGCCTCAACGGCGTCGGTCCCCCGTCCGCCGACGGCACCGGCGTGAGGCCCGGGGACGTACGGGTCCGGGTCCTCAACGGCAAGGGAACCGACGGGCTGGCGGCCGACGCCAGCGGCGCCCTGGACAAGATCGGCTTCACCGTCGCCGACCGCGGCGACGCCGACTCCTACACGTACGCCCGCAGCCTCATCCGCTACGCCAGCGGCCAGCAGGGCAAAGCCCAGCTCCTCCAGCGGCACCTGGCCGCGGGAGCCGTCCTCCGTGAGGACGCCAGCCTGCGCACGGTCGACGCCGTGCTCATCCTGGGGGCCGACTACTCGGGGACCCGCGCCGAGCCCTCGGGCCCGGCTGCGGCGCCGCCCCCGGCGCCGACCACGGCGCCCGGCGGCCAACAGACGCCCGGGACGCCGGCACCCAAGGGAGCGCCCTCCTCACAGCCGTCCTGCTGAGGGCCGTCCTGCTGAGGGGGGCGGCGGCGGAGGGCGGTAGGTTGGGCCCATGCGACTGCTCGTCACCGGCGGAGCCGGTTTCATCGGCTCGAACTTCGTCCGGTACTGGACCGCGGCCCACCCCGACGACCGGGTGGTGGCGTTCGACAAGCTCACCTACGCCGGGAACCGAGCCAACCTCGCCGACGTCGAGGACCGGATCGGCTTCGTCCAGGGCGACATCTGCGACGCCGACGTGGTGGCCCAGGCCCTCGCCGACGAGTCCGTCGACACGGTGGTGAACTTCGCGGCCGAGTCCCACAACAGCCTGGCCGTGCTCGACCCCGCCCGCTTCTTCCGCACCAACGTCGTCGGCACCCAGACCCTGCTCGAGGCGTCGCGGAAGGCGGGGGTGGCCCGCTTCCACCACATCTCCACCTGCGAGGTCTACGGCGACCTCGACCTCGACACCGACGAGTCCTTCACCGAGGAGTCGCCCTACCGCCCCCGCACGCCGTACAACGCGTCGAAGGCGGGCGCCGACCACGCGGTGCGGGCGTACTACGAGAGCTTCGAGCTGCCCGTCACCATCACCAACTGCTGCAACAACTACGGCCCCTTCCAGTTCCCCGAGAAGGTCATCCCCCTGTTCACCGTCCGGGCCCTCGACGACGAGCCCCTGCCCATGTACGCGTCGACCAAGAACCGCCGCGAGTGGCTCCACGTGGACGACCACTGCCGGGCGATCGAGGCGGTGCTCGCCGAGGGGCGGATCGGCGAGACCTACAACGTGGGGAGCGGGGTCGAGCGCAGCATCGAGGACATCGCCGACGTCGTCCTGGGCGCCCTGGGCAAGCCTCCCGGCCTCAAGACCATCGTCCCCGACCGGCCCGGCCACGACCGCCGCTATCTGCTCGACTCCACGAAGATCCGCACCGAGCTCGGCTGGGAGGCGGTCGTGCCCTTCGAGCGGGGCGTGGCCGAGACGGTGGCGTGGTACAGAGACCAGCGCGCCTGGTGGGAGCCGCTGCGGGACCGCGCCCCCGTCGAGGAGACGGCCTGGCCCGAAGGAGGCGACAGCGCGGACGCCGGTACTCCGTTCGGGCACGGAGCCGGCGCCGGCCCGGCGTGAGGGTCCTGGTCACCGGCGCCGAAGGCCAGCTCGGGCGGGAGATCGTCGAGGCCTTCGCCGGCGCGGGGTACGAGGTGGTGGCCAGTGACCGGGAGGCGCTCGACGTGGCGTCCCGCGACTCGGTGCTCGCCGCGGTCACGAGCGTCGAGCCCCACGCCGTGGTGCACGCGGGGGCGTGGACGGACGTGGACGGCTGCGAGGGCGATCCCGACCGGGCCTTGCAGGTCAACGCCCTGGGAACGCGCCACGTCGTGGCCGCCGCCCGCCTGGTGGGCGCCCGCGTGTGCTACGTCTCCACCGACTACGTCTTCGACGGCATGGCCGGCCGGCCCTACCACGAATGGGACGAGCCCCGCCCGCTGTCCGTCTACGGGCGCTCCAAGCGCGGCGGCGAGACCGAGCTCGGGGCCGACGACACGACCGTGCGCACCTCGTGGCTCTGCGGCCGCCACGGGCGCAACTTCGTGCGCACCGTCCTCGCCAAGGCCGCCGCCGGCGAGGAGCTGCGGGTGGTCGACGACCAGCACGGGTGCTTCACGCTCGCCGCCGACCTGGCCGCGACCATCCGGCGCCTGGTCGCCGAGCGCCGCACCGGGCTGTTCCACGTCACCAACCAGGGGCCGACGACCTGGTTCCGCCTGGCCCGCGACGCGGTGGCCGAGGCCGGGCTCGACGTCGACCTCGTGCACCCGATCCGTACGTCGGACATGCAGCCGCCGCGGCCCGCGCCCCGCCCGCCGTACGCGGTGCTCGACAACGCCGCCCTCCGCCTCTC
>DASZOE010000305.1:0-2458 GCA_035550945.1 Acidimicrobiales bacterium | reverse complement strand
GGCCATCGTCGGTTGGCGGCCGGGCTACTCGATCCCGCCGGCCCTGGCCTGCCGCTCGGCCTGGGCCTGGTCCTGCACGCAGAGGCGGGTGGCGGGCATGGCCTCCAGGCGGTCCTCGTCGATCGGGCGCCCGCACGCCTCGCACGTGCCGTAGGTGCCGTCGTTCAACCGGCTCAGCGCGTGCTCGATGTCCGCCAGCTCGGCCTCGACGTTCTCGAGGATGGAGAGGTCCTTCTCCCGCTCGAAGGTCTCGGTGCCGAGGTCGGCCTGGTGCTGGTCGATCGAGGACAGCTCGGCCAGGCTCTCTCCTTCCGACTCGTCGAGGCTGTTCCCCTCGTTGAGCCCGTTGCGCACCTCGGCGAGCCGGGCCCGCTCGTCTTCGAGCCGCTGCCGGGCCTCTGCGTCGTCCATGGCCGGGGAGCCTACCGGCAGCACCCCGCCGTTCTCGTCGCGGCGATCAGGCCATGGCGACGAGCTCGAGGAGGTCGTCGGTCCAGCGCTGGAGAACGGCGTCGGGGAGAAGGAGCACGTCGTCGGCCTCGAGCTCGGTCACGAAGGCGGTGTCGTGGCTGACGACGACCATGGTCCCCGGCCACCCGGCGAGGGCCGCGCCGATCGCCGAGCGGGACGGGGGGTCGAGGTTGTTGGTGGGCTCGTCGAGAAGCAGGAAGTTGTGACGCCCGGCCACCAGCTGGGCCAGGGCGAGCTTGGTCTTCTCCCCGCCGGAGAGCGTTCCCGCGTCCCGGAAGGCGACGTCGCCCACGAGCCCGAACATGCCCAGCAGCGACCGCAGCTCGACGTCGGGCGCGGCCGACTGCGACCGCAGATGCTCGAGGACGCTGACCCCGCCCTGGATGCCTTCGTGCTCCTGGCCGTAGTACCCCACCGAGACGCCGACCCCCGTACGTACCGTGCCCGCCGACGGCTCCGTCCGGCCGGCGAGGATCCGGAGCAGCGAAGTCTTCCCCGCCCCGTTCAGCCCCAGGACGAGCAGGCGCCGGCCCCGCTCGAGAACGAGGTCGACCCCCTCGAAGACGGGCTCGCCGCCGTAGCCCTTGGCCACCCCCGACGCCTCGAGGGTCACGCGGCCCGCGCCGGGCGGCTCCGGGAACCGGACCCGGTACGTCCGCTCCCGCGCCGGGGCCGCCTCGGCGTTCGGGCCACGCAGACCGGTCACTGAGGACTCCCGCAGCCGCTCGACCCGGCGGTCGAGGGTGCGGGCCGTGCGGGCCCGCCGGGCGGTCTGGTGGCGCATGACGTCGGCCAGGTCGCTGAGCCGGCGGACCTCGGCCTTCTGGCGCTCGGCCACCTTGCGGGCCCGGGCCTCGTCCTCGGCCCGCGCCTTGCGGTACTGGGAGTAGGTGCCCCGGTACGTCACGAGCCTGCCCTCGTCGACGTGGAGGGTGCGGTTGATCGCCTGGTCGAGCAGGTGGAGGTCGTGGCTCACGACGAGCAGCGCTCCCCGGTAGGACCGGAGAAAGCCCATGAGCCACGTCTTGGCGTCGGTGTCGAGGTGGTTGGTGGGCTCGTCGAGCAGGAGCACGTCACTGCCGGCGAACAGGATGCGGGCCAGCTCCACCCGCCGGCGCTCGCCCCCGGACAGGGCGGTGATGGGCAGGTCGACGCGGTCGCCGCCCAACCCGAGCCCGGCGGCCAGGCGGCGGACGTTGGCCTCGGCCGCGTAGCCGTCGGCCGCGAAGTAGGCCTCCTCGGCCCGGCTGAAGCGGGCGATGCTGCGCTCGGAGCCGTCCTCCTCCAACGCCAGGCGCAGCTTCTCGAGACGGGCCCCGGCCTCGTCGAGCCCCCGCCCCGACAGGATGTGGGAAAGGCCGGTGGCCTCCATCCCCGCCCCCTGGGGGCGCGGGTCCTGGGGGAGGTAGCCCAGGGCGCCCTTGCGGACGACCGTGCCGGCGGCGGGAACGGCCTCTCCGCCGAGGACCCGAAGGAGGCTGGTCTTGCCCGCGCCGTTGCGGCCCACCAGCCCGACCTTGTCGCCGGGCTGCAGGGTGAAGGACGCGTCGGCCAGCGTGAGCCGCCCACCGACTTCGACACTGAGAGCGGAGACCTGGAGCACCTCGCAACGCTACCGGCGTCCCGTGCCGCGGCCGCCGCCTGTCGCCTCCCTCCGAGAGCTCGGGTCGTCCACGCCTACTATCGGTACCAGTTCCCCGGGGGTGTAGGTCAGTGGTAGACCGGCAGCCTTTTAAGCTGCGCGTCGGGAGTTCGATCCTCCCCGCCCCCACGCCGGGGGGCCGTCGATAGGATCCCAAGGGTGCGCTTCCTCCATCCACGGGGGCTCCAATGCCAATGAAGGACATGTTCGGCAAGAAGGGACGCAGCAAGGAGGACCTCGACCGCGAAGCCCAGGCCGAGGTCGAGCGCCTGACGCGCCAGGCGTCGCGTAGGCCCTACTCCGCCGGCCGCGGGGGCGGGGGTGGCGGCGTGCCCCCGCCCGGGC
>DASZOE010000304.1:0-2518 GCA_035550945.1 Acidimicrobiales bacterium | reverse complement strand
CGCTGGGCGGCGGTGGAGGCCATCAGCCGCAACCACGGCGGGGACAAGATCAAAGCCGACTACCGCCGCATCGCCGAGCGGCGGGGACGCAACATCGGCCGCGTCGCCGCGGCCCGCAAGGTGCTCCGCCTCGTCTACGTGCGCCACGAAGTGCCATCTGACCGGGTGGGTTGGAAGGACTCACCTCTGGGCGGTCGCAGCCGCCCACTGAAGCTGGAGGCAGCCTGACCCTGGAGGCGCAGGGTCGGGTGGGAGCAGCCTCGACAACGACGGGACGGGTCGGTACTGCCAGACGACCCGGGTCCGGCAAGCAAGACGGAAAGGTGTACGAATTGCAGAAACCAGCGGTGGAACCCCCTCAAGGGCGTGAGCCGGCTCGAAACCTGGTGGATCTGGGCCGGTCAGCAGTGCACGTCCGTCGCCCCGGCGACGGGCGACTCGATGTCGGAGGTAAACGACCGGCACGAGGCCACGGTGAAGGTCTGCGGCGTAGTCGTGGCGAGGCTGCAGGGGAAAAGCTGGGCGCCGACCCCGTCAACCGGTCAGTGGTGAACGTGGGAACCCCCGCCGGGCTCTCCTCCGTCTTGTCCCGCCAGGACGAGGCCGGGAAGGCTCGCCGTCAGCCGACGGCCCGGCGGGGGGACGGAGCCCCCGTAGTAGTCCGAGGCCGGGAAAACCGGCCACATGGCGAAGGGGGGCAGCGTGTCCGCAGCCCTTGGGCTGGAACACCAGGAGGACATCGGTGAACACCGATGCGCCGTGGCCGAGCCTCGACGAGGCGGAGCAACGGGTACTGGACATCCAGACGAAGCTGCATCAATGGGCCATCGACGACCCCAACCGTCGCTTCGATGACCTCCACAACCTCGTGTGCGATCCGGCCTTCCTGGTTGTTGCCTGGAACCGGATCCGGGGCAATCGAGGGGCAAGGACAGCGGGGGTCGACGGAGTGGCACCTCGCTCCATCGTCTCGGGCGGGAGGTTCCTCGTCGGGCTGCGAGATGATCTCAAGGCCCGACGGTTCGTCCCATTGCCCGTGCGGGAGAAGCTCATCCCCAAGCGGAGCGGCAAGCTCCGGGGGCTGGGCATACCGACCGCCCGGGACCGCACCGTCCAAGCGTCCCTGAAGTTGGTGCTCGAGCCGATCTTCGAGGCGGACTTCAAGCCGTGTTCCTACGGCTTCCGCCCGAAGCGCCGGGCTCACGACGCCGTCGCCGAGATCGTCCACATGACCACCGGCACTCGGAACTACGAGTGGGTGCTTGAGGGCGACATCAAGGCGTGCTTCGACGAGATCGACCACACGGCCCTGATGGGCCGGGTGCGACGTCGGATCGGGGACAAGCGCGTCCTGGACTTGGTGAAGGCGTTCCTCAAAGCCGGCGTCCTCTCCGAGGACGGGGTGGAGCGGGACACGATCGCCGGCACGCCCCAAGGGGGCATCGTCTCGCCACTGCTGGCCAACATCGCCCTGTCGATTCTCGACGAGCACTTCGCCGAGGCTTGGCAGGCATGGGGGGCGGAAAGCGCGCGCTGGAGACGGCGCCGCCGGGGACTGCCCACCTACCGCCTCGTCCGCTACGCGGACGATTTCGTGGTCATGGTGGCCGGAACCCGAGCCGACACCGAAGCCCTTCGGGTCGAGGTGGCAGCAGTGATCCGCCCGATGGGCCTGCGCCTGTCGGAGGAGAAGACGGTGATCACCCACATCGAGCAAGGCTTCGACTTCCTGGGCTGGCGCATCCAGCGCCAGCGGAAGCGAGGCGCGGTGAAGCGCTACACCTACACCTTCCCCTCCAAGGACTCCTTGGCCAGGGTCAAGGCGAAGGTGCGAACCCTCACCCGGGGAGGCACGAACGTTCCGCTCAAAGTCCTGCTCTACCGGCTCAACCCGGTGCTGCGGGGCTGGACCAACTACTTCCGGCCAGGGTCGTCATCGCAGACCTTCGGCTACCTGGGCCACATCAGCTGGTGGCGGGTCGTTCTCTGGCTCCGCCGCAAGCACCCGCGGTCCAACTGGAAGCAGCTCCGTGCCCGCTACCACTTGTGGAGCGGCATCTCGGACGGCGACGTAGCCCTGTTCAACCCGGAGTCGGTCGGGACCACCCGATACCGCTACCGGGGAGCCAGGATTCCGTCGCCGTGGTCCCGAGCCGACGAGACGGTCGTCGCATGACGCATCGAATCGGATGCGTGGAGAGCCGGATGCATGGGAACGCGCATGTCCGGTTCGGAGGTGCGGGTCGGGGAAACGGACCGGTCGAAAGACCGCCACCGCGCCCCGGCCCGATCCCTACTACGGCCTGCGTGACGGAGAGATCCGTTGCCTTGCGCCGGCCGAGGCAGGCTGAGCCAGCTCGGACGCAGCCAGCAGACCGGCTCGGGTAACGGCATGACCTCCCGCGACGCGGGCGTGGTCGTCCTTCGTGATTGAGCACTGCTGGCTGCGCCGGATCGCTCCATGCTCGGACCCGGCGACGGGGCCCGGCGAAGACATGACCAGGCAGCCGAGCTCCGG
>DASZOE010000303.1:0-4354 GCA_035550945.1 Acidimicrobiales bacterium | reverse complement strand
ACCCAGAGCGGCGCCGAAGGGCACCCGCCCACCCCGACCGTCGACCGCCTCCAGGGGCCAGGTGGCAACCGGGACCCGCGCCAAGGCGGCGGGCGGCGACGGCGCTCCCGGACCGGCGGGCGGGCGCCCGGTAGCCGGGTCCCGGCCCGCTGCGTCCACCGCGTGCCAGGGGCCCGGCGCCGGCGGCACCGGCCTCCGTGGCCCGAACGCCGAGGTTGGCCTGCGTGGGCCGAACGCCGAGGTTGGCCTGCCGCTCACCCGTCCCAGGTGACGGAGACCTCCGGGTAGCGCAGGCCGAGGTCGTCGACGACGATGGCCCGGCTGCGCTCGATGAACGCGGCCCGGGCCTGGTCGTTGGTGGTCCGCTTGACGCCCCACCGCCGGAACAGCTCGTTGTTGGCCGAGTCGCTGCGGCCGAAGAAGGGCAGCGTGAACCGCACGAGGTCGTCGACCGCCTGCTGGATCTCCGGGCGACGTTCGGGCGAGCGGGCCAGGTCCTGGCTCCGGGCCCGGCCGAAGGACACGTGGAACCGCTCCTCGGGGAGCAGCTTGGCCGCCAGGTGCCGGAGCGGGAGATACGTGCACACGGCCAGCTCCTCCATCAGTACGACCTCGGCCAGGTCGACCACCGCCTTGAGCACGACGAACTCCGTCCACGTCCGCAGGTCGTAGTCGAACACCGACAGCGTGCGCCCGCCCATGGGGTCGTCGAGCCCGAGCTCGAGGGCCAGCTTGTTGAACTTCAGGTGGTGGCCGTACTCCTCCATGGCGATGCGGCACGCCAGCCACTTCTCCTGGGGTCCGGGGGCGAGGGCGATGGCGGGCTCGTCGAAGACGGCCGCGCCGGCGAGCTCGTTGCGGACGTGGCTGGCGATCACCTTGCCCACGGCGGCGACGAACTCGGGCCCGACCGTGTGGGCCTCCTCGGGCGTGGCCACGGTGTCGGAGAAGGGCTCCTCCAGCGTCGGTGCCGAAGCGGTCACCGCCAGGTCACCCCGACGTCACCTCCACGGGAGGCCCGCCGAAGAGGTCGAACTCCGACTCGAGGGGCGTGAAGTGGGCGGAGAGGCGGGGCCGGGCCGCGGCCTCGATCGCCTCCGGGTCCCAGCCGCCCAGCTCGCACACCTCGGCGACGGGCCGGGGCTGGGACCAGACGTTCAGCGCCGCGCCCCGCGCGCCGAGCACCTGGCCGCTGACGCCGGTCGCCGCCGGCGAGCACAGCCATGCCACCAGGGGCGCCACGTCCTCGGGGCGGGCCCGGGGCGCCCACTCGAGGTACCGGCGCAGCTCGTCCGTGACGGGAGGGATGGACCGGGTCATGCGGGTGTAGGCGAAGGGCGCCACGTAGTTGACGCAGACGTCCCGCCCTGCCATCTCCAGGGCAACGGCCCGGGTGAGGCCGAACAGGCCGGCCTTCGCCACGTCGTAGGCGGCCTGGCCCACGCTCCCCACCAGCCCGGCGGCGCTGCCCACGTACACGATGCGCCCGAACCGGGAGGCCCGCACGGCGGGCGCCATGGCGCGGGTGAGCGACACTGCCACCTGCAGGTGCGACCCCAGCACCTCCGACCAGTCGTCGTCGCCGGCCTTGTGGACCATCCCGTCGCGCAGCGTCCCGGCGGCGTGGACGAGGACGGTCGGCGGGCGGCCCGCCCAGGCCTCCACCTCGGCGACCAGACCGCGCCCGGCGCCCGGATCCCGGGCGTCGGCCGTCGCCGCCAGCGCCGACCCTCCGCGGGCCCGGATCTCCTCGGCCACGTCCTCCGCGGGTCCGGGGCTCGGGCCGGAGCCGTCCAGGGCGACGCCGGTGTCGTTCACGCACACCGGGTGGCCGGCCGAGGCCAGGGCGAGGGCGGCGGCCCGACCGATCCCTCGCCCCCCGCCGGTGACCACGCTCACGGGTGCGGCGTCGGATCGCGTCACCTGGCGATCGTACCGATGTGCCACGGGCTAGCCCGTCGCGGCGGGGGGCTTCACGGCGGTGACGAGGTAGGCGGTCTGGGCGTAGAAGAACTCGCCCCGCCCGTCGGCGGCGGCGAGCTCCGCCTCCCAGCGATCGACCTCCTCCTCGTCCACCGCGGTCCGGCCGGCACTGGCGCCCCGGCGCAGCGTTGCCACCATGTCGTCGACGCGGTGCCGGGCGGGACCGGTGAGATCGGTGGCGAGCAGCTGCACGGCGTCCACGGCGGTGCGCCGTAGCGGGCTCTTGGCCACGAGGGCGGCCAGCCGGCGGCCCATCTGGGGATCGGTGCGCACCCCCTCGCGAGGCAGGTCGGCGTAGGCGTGCGCCATCCGCCGGGTGCGCGACCGCTCGGCGCCGGCGATGACCACGCTGTCGTAGTCGACGTGCGACCACACCGACCGCCCCCCGGCCCGCAGCACTCGGGTGGCCTCGGCCAACAGTGCGAGAGGGTCCTCGAGGCACTCCAGCACGTCGTGGCACACGACGTGGGTGACCGACCCGTCGGCCATCGGCAGCGATGCCTCGAGGTCGGCCCGCGCCAGCTGGTGGCGGGCGCCCAGCTCGCCGAGCCAGGCGGAGGCGTCGGCCAGGGCCTCCCTGTCGGTGTCGAGGCCGAGCAGGGCGAGGCCGGGGACGCGAGTGGCGGCGGTGGCCATGGTGAGCCCGTTGCCACAGCCCAGGTCGAGCAGCACGTGGCCGGCGGCCGCCTGGAGGCGGTCGACGATGGCGTTGTGCGTGCGCAGCCGGGCCACCGGGGCCCGCCCTGGCCCGAACGGCAGCGACGGCCGCGGCGGCCTCCCGATCTCCGTAATGTCGCCACGATGGCACGCGCACTGCGTTCGGGCACGCAGCCGCCACTGCGTTCGGGCACGCAGCCGCCATCGAGTTCGGGCACGCAGCCGCCATCGCGTTCGGGCACGCAGCCGCCACTGCGTTCGGGCACGCAGCCGTCATCGCGTTCGGGCACGCAGCCGGGGGCCCATGCTCGCTGAGCTCCTGCGGGCCCGGGCCGCGGCCGCGCCGGACGGGATCGCCTTCGTCGTCGCCGGCGGCGGCGCGCTCTCCTTCAGCGCGTGGGACCGACGCTCGGACGCGGTGGCCGCGGGCCTGCGCCGGCGGAGCCTGGGCTCGGGCGACCGGGTCGTCCTGCGCTTCGACACCGCCGCGTTCGTCGAGCTCGCTGTCGCCGCCGCGGGCGTCCAAAAGGCGGGCGCGATCAGCGTTCCTCTCCCCGCCCACGCCTCGGTCGTCGAGCTCGACCGGGTCGTGCGCCACTCGGTGGCGGCCATGGTGCTCGGGCCGGCCGCGTTGGGCGAGGTCGAGGACGAGGGAGGCTCCGGCGGACCGGCACCGGATGCCCCGCCGGGCGAGCTGGCCGAGATCTCGTACCGGCTGGGCCCCCTCCGCCCGGCCCTGCCGACCGCGCACCGCGCCACCGACGTCCTCGGCGCCGGCGCGGCCCTCTCCGACGGTCCGTCCGTGCCCTCGATGCTGCACGCCTCCGCGGTCGGCACCGCCGTGGCCCGTGGGGCCCTGTGGTTCCCCCTGGGCCCGGGCCGGGGCCCGGTCGTCACCGTGCCCGGCGCCGACCCCGAGGAGGTGTGCGGCCTGACTGCCGCCCACCGAGTGACCCGGTGGGTGCTCGATCCCCTCGTCGCCGCCTTCGTGCTCGATACCGGGGCGGCCAACCGTCACGACCTCTCCTCGCTGGCGCAGATCGTGCTCGCCGGGGGTCCGAGCCGGGCCTCCCTGCTCTCGCGCCTCACCGCCCGCTTCCCCGGGGTCGCGATCGTCCCGGTCGGCGACGACGAACGGGAACCGCCCTCCATGGAGGAGGGGCCCGAGGTCGCCCCCGTCGCCGCGTCCCAGGAGGGGATGCTGTGGCAGGAGCAGCTCGTGCCCGGCTCCCAGAACCTCCCCCCCCTGGCCCGCCGTTACCGGGGACCGCTCGACCTCGACGTCCTGGGCGGGGCCCTCACCGAGCTCGTCCGCCGCCACGAGCCGCTGCGTACGACGTTCGCTCTGGCCGACGGCGAGCCCGTGCAGGTCGTCGCCCCGCCCCGGGCGGTGGTCCCCGAGATCCGCGACCTGCAGGGCAGGACCCCGGCCGACCAGGCCGACGAGGTGGCCGGCTTCCTCGACCGGGCCCGGCGTCCGCTCGACCTGGTCGACGGCCCGCTGTTCGAGCCCACCGTCTTCCGGCTCGGCCCCGACGACCACGTCGTGGTCTTCCGCGTCCACCACAGCGTCTACGACGACTGGTCCGTCGGCGTGTTCCGTCGCGAGCTCTCAACCCTGTACCCGGCGCTCGCCGCCGGAGAGCGGGCGCCCCTCCCTGACCTCCCGGTGAGCTTCCGTGACTTCGCCCGGGCCCAACGCCGCCCCCACGCC
>DASZOE010000302.1:0-3651 GCA_035550945.1 Acidimicrobiales bacterium | reverse complement strand
GACCGAGGGCGTCCACGCCCTCGGTCGGAGCGAGGTCGAGCGCCTCACCGCCGAGCTCGAGGCCCTCGTGGGGGAGATCGGGTTCCACGGCACCCTGCGGGAGCTGTTCGCCTGGGCCCAGAGCGATCCCCGCTTCGTCGTCGCTTCGCCCGCCGAGCTCGTGGCCCGCTACCGCGACCTCTGCAAGCGCGTGGATCCCGAGCTCCCGCGCCTCTTCGCGATCCTTCCCCGCCTCCCCTACGGCGTCTCGCCCATGCCCGACCACGCCAGCGCCTCCGCCCCCGCCGCCTACTACCTGCCCGGCTCGGGCCGGGTCGGGCGGCCGGGGACGTTCTGGGTCAACACCTACGACCTGCCCAGCCGCCCGACGTGGGAGATGGTCCCGCTGGCGCTGCACGAGGCCGTGCCCGGCCACCACCTGCAGATCGCCCTCGCCGACGAGCTCGACGGCATCCCCCCCTTCCGCCGTCACGCCTACGAGTGGGCCTACGTCGAGGGATGGGGCCTCTACGCCGAGAGCCTGGGCCGCGAGCTGGGCCTGTACGAGGACCCCTGGGACCGCTTCGGCGCCCTCGTGTTCGAGATCTGGCGGGCCGCCCGGCTGGTGGTCGACACGGGCATCCACGCCATGGGTTGGACCCGCCAGCAGGCCATCGACTTCTTCGTGCAGCGGACGGGGAAGCCCGGCCACGACGTGGCGGTGGAGATCGACCGCTACATGGTGTGGCCAGCCCAGGCCCTGGCCTACACGGTGGGCGCCCTCGCCATCAAGCGCCTGCGGGCCGTGGCCGAGGCCGCTCTGGGGCCGGCGTTCGACCTGCGGCGGTTCCACCACCGGGTCCTCACCGAGGGACCCCTGCCCCTGGACGTGCTCGGCCGCGAGGTCCGCCGCTGGATCACGACGGAGACGGCGGCGCGTTGAGCTCGACGAGGCGCGCCGCCGCCTCCACGGCCAGCTCGTAGCCGAGTCCGCCGAAGCCGGCGATGGAGCCGGCCGCCACCGGCGCCACCACCGAGGTCTGCCGCCACGGCTCGCGGGCCGCGGGATTGGAGAGGTGGAGCTCGACGACGGGACCGTCGAACGCGGCAAGGGCGTCGTGCAGCGACCAGCCGTAGTGGGTGAGCGCGGCGGCGTTGACGACGATGGCCGCCACCCGGCCGCGGGCCCCGTGCACGGCCTCGACCAGGTCGCCCTCGGCGTTGGACTGGACGTGCTCGAGCTGTAGGCCCCGCGCCGCGGCGGCGGTCTGGGCCCGGGCCACGTGGTCGGCGAGCCTCTCGGGCCCGTAGATCTCGGGCTGGCGCTCGCCGAGCAGGTTGAGATTGGGCCCCGACAGCAGCAGGAGGACGGGCCCGCTCATGAACGCATCTCGTCCAGGGCGGCCTCCACCTCGGCCCGTTCGACCCCCCGGACGACCTCCACGCCGCGGGGGCCGTCGAGCACGAAGGTGAGGCCCTCGACGGCCTTCTTGTCCCGGGCCATGAGGTCGACGAGCTCCCCGGGATCGGCGCCCGGGGGAACAGCCGTGGGGAGGTCGTACCGTCGCACCACCTCGACGTGCTCCTCCACCCTCGCCTCGTCGACGCGGCCCAGGCGCCGGGCCAGGCGGGCCGCGAACACCAGCCCTATGGCCACCGCCTCACCGTGGCGCAGGTCGTAGTGGCCGGCCGTCTCCAACGCGTGGGCGAGCGTGTGGCCGTAGTTCAGGATCGCTCGGCTTCGCCTCGCTCCTCCGGGGGAAGCTGCCCCCCGGATTCCCCCCGGAAGGCCCAACTGCTCCCGTTCGTCCTCCTCCACGAACCTGGCCTTGATCTCGACGCACCGAGCCACCTTCTCCGAAAGGCCCATGTCGGCGAAACGTTCCGTTCCGCCGAGGAAGTGGTACTTGGCCATCTCCCCCAGGCCGCTGCGGTACTCGGCGGGCGGGAGCGTGGCCAGGACCTCGGTGTCGCAGAGGACAGCCGCGGGCTGCCAGAACGCGCCCACCAGGTTCTTGCCCTCGGGCAGGTTCACGCCGGTCTTGCCGCCGATGGCCGCGTCGACCTGGGCCAGCAGCGTGGTGGCCACGTGGATGACCGCGACGCCCCGGTGGTAGAGGGCGGCGGCCAGGCCCACGGTGTCGGTGACCACCCCCCCGCCCACCGCGACCACCACGTCGGCCCGGGTGAGGCGGAACCGGGAGAAGCCGCGGCACAGCTCCTCGACGGTCTCGAGGCACTTGGCCTCCTCGCCATCGCCCATCAGGAACTCCCGCTGCTCGATGCCGGCGTCAACCTGCACGCCTACCGTGTCCTGGGTGACCACGGCCGCCCGCCGGGCGCCCACGGGCAGGACCTCGAGGAGCCGGTGGCGCGCCCCGCTGCCCACCACCACCGGGTACGAGCGAGGCCCGAGGTCGACGGTGACGGTGCGCAGGGCACCGTCGCCCAGAGCTTCCTCCACGAGATTCACGACCTGCTCGGGCGCCAGGCCGTCGATGTCGACGGTGACGTCGGCCACCTCGGCGTAGAGCGGCTCACGTTCCGCGGCCAGCCGGGCGAGCACGCCCTCGGGATCGGAGTCGAGCAGGGGACGGTGGCTGCCGGTGGCCACCCGGGGCACGAGGGTGGCGGGGCGGGCCCGGAGCCACACCACTGCGCCGCACTTCCGCAGCCGGTCGCGGTTGGCGGGGTCGAGCACGACCCCCCCGGCGGCGGCGATCACCGACGGCCTCTCGGCGGCGAGGGCCTCGGCCAGCACCTGGCTCTCCAGGCGGCGGAAGACAGGCTCCCCCTCCGCAGCCCAGATCTCGGCGACGGTCCGGCCGGTGCGCGCCTCTATGTGCGCGTCGCTGTCGAAGAAATCCCATCCCCGACGGCGGGCCAGGGCGCGGCCCACGGTCGACTTGCCCGCGCCCATCATCCCCACGAGCACCAGCTGCCCGGCCAGCGCTACAGCCCCTCGAGGAAGGCGGTGGCGTTGCGGACCACCTCGTCGACGGAGTCGCCCCCGAACTTGCGGAGCGCCTCCGAGGCCAGGGTGAGGGCCATCGCCGTCTCCGCCACCACCCCCATTGCGGGCACGGCGGTGACGTCGGTGCGCTCCTTGAACGAGACCGTCTCCTCCTTGGTCTCGACGTCCACCGTCTTGAGCACCGGGCGGTTCAGGGTCGAGAGCGGCTTCATGGCCACCCGGGCGACCACGAGGTCGCCGGTGGACATGCCCCCCTCGATGCCCCCGGCGCGCGTCGACCCCCGCCGGTAACCGCCCTCGTCGGCGTCCCAGAGGATGGCGTCGTGGGCCTCCGACCCCCGGCGCCCGGCCACGTCGAAGCCCTCACCGATCTCCACGCCCTTCACCGCGGGGATGCTCAGGAAGGCCTGGGCCAGGAGGCCGTCGAGACGGCGGTCCCAGTGCACGTGGCTGCCCAGCCCGACGGGCACGCCATAGGCCAGCACCTCGACGACGCCGCCCAGGGAGTCGCCGTCGCGAGCGGCGGCCTTGACCTCGTCGATCATGGCCGCCTCCGCTCCGGCGTCGGCGCAGCGCACCGGCGACTCGTCGACCCGGGCCAGGTCGTCGGGCCCGGGCCGGGCCCCCGACTTGGACACCACCGGCCCCAGCTGGACCACGTGGGAGACGACGCCGACGCCGTGGCGCGCCAGCAGGGC
>DASZOE010000301.1:0-5235 GCA_035550945.1 Acidimicrobiales bacterium | reverse complement strand
AGGCCCGGTCGTCCTGCGGCTCCTCGTGGACGGCGACGGCCACGAGTCCCGCGGCCAGGATGATGGCCGCGAGCACGCCGACGAGGAGCGTGGGCAGGCGGGAGCGGGCGTCGGTGGGGGCGGTCAACCGCAGGTTCCTCGGGCCCGAGGCTACCGGGGGCCCGCTCACTATCCGGGTCGGGCTCCTACCCGTTCAGCCGGCCGCGGAGGTGGTCGACGAGCTCGTCGATGGCCACCCGCTCCTGGGCCAGGGTGTCCCGGTCGCGCACGGTGACGGCCCGGTCGTCGAGGCTGTCGAAGTCGACGGTGACGCAGCAGGGCGTGCCCGCCTCGTCCTGGCGCCGGTAGCGCCGCCCGATGGACTGCGTCTCGTCGTACTCGCACATGAACTGGGGTTGCAGCAGCTTGAGGACCTCACGGGCGGTCGGGACCAGGCGCTCGTTGCGGGACAAAGGCAGCACCGCCACCTTGATCGGCGCCAGCCGGTGGTGGAGACGCAGGACGGTGCGGGTCTCGCCCCCCACGTCGTCCTTGTCGTAGGCGGCCAGCAGGAACGCCATCATCGAACGGCCGACGCCCGCCGCGGGCTCGATGACGTGGGGCACGTAGCGCTCACCGCTGGCCTGGTCGAAGAACTCGAGGCGCTCGCCCGAGTACTCGGCGTGCTGACGCAGGTCGTAATCCGTACGGTTGGCGATGCCCTCGAGCTCCCCCCAGCCCCAGGGGTAGAGGAACTCCACGTCGGCCGTGGCCGCCGAGTAGTGGGACAGCTCCTCCTGCTCGTGGGGGCGCAGCCGGAGCTGCTCGGCGGGGATCCCGAGGTCGGTGTACCAGCGCAGGCGCTCGGCGCACCAGTACTCGAACCACCGCGGGCCCTCGCCGGGCGGGACGAAGTACTCCATCTCCATCTGCTCGAACTCGCGGGTGCGGAAGATGAAGTTCCCGGGCGTGATCTCGTTGCGGAAGGACTTTCCATGCTGGGCGATTCCGAACGGGGGTTTCTTGCGACTGGTCTGCAGGACGTTGGCGAAGTTCACGAAGATGCCCTGGGCCGTCTCCGGCCGGAGGTAGGCCACCGCGCTGTCGTCCTCCACCGGCCCCACGTGGGTCTTGAACATGAGGTGGAAGGGGCGGGCCTCGGTGAGGTCCCGTGAGCCGCACCTGGGGCAGCTGGCGTCGATCTGGTCGGCGCGCCACCGCTCCTTGCAGTTGCGGCAGTCGACGAGGGGATCCGAGAAGGTGGCCAGGTGGCCCGAGGCCTCCCACACCCGGGGAGCCATCAGGATCGCGGCGTCGAGCCCGACGATGTCGTCGCGCTCCTGGACCATCGAGCGCCACCACGCCTCCATGACGTTGCGCTTGAGCAGCACGCCCAGGGGCCCGTAGTCGTAGGTCGAGCGGAACCCGCCGTAGATCTCGCTCGACGGGAACACGAAGCCCCGGCGCTTGCAGAGGTTGACGACCTGCTCCGTCCGGTCCGGCATGTGACCGAGCGTACCGGCGCCCGGCACCGCCCACGCGATGCTTGGGCCGTGCGCATCCGGCTCGTGCTGCTCGTCGTCGCCCTCCTCGCCGGCGCCGCCGTCGCCGGCGGGGTCGCGGTCGTCGGTGAGGACGACGCCGAGGACCGCGCCACCCCCACGACGGTCGGCGGGCCGCCGTTCTCCATCGGCCTGTGGGGCGACGGGCCCTACACGGCCGAGCAGGTGCCCCGGGCCATGGCCATGATCGCCGACATGAACGCCGCCGGACTGGCCTTCTCGGTGTTCGACGGGGACATCAAGGGTGGCGCGCCGTGCGCCGACCGCTTCTACACCGAGGCCCGCGGCCGCTTCGACGCCTTCACCCACCCTGTCGTCTACGTCCCCGGCGACAACGAGTGGACGGACTGCCACGGCGCCGGCCAGGACCCTCTCGAGCGCCTGGCCCACGTGCGGGAGACCTTCTTCTTCTCTCCGGCCGAGAGCCTCGGGCAGCGGCGCATGCCCGTCGAGCACCAGGAGGCGCCGTACGTCGAGAACTCCCGCTGGCAGATGGGTGGCGTGGTGTTCGTCGGCCTCAACGTTCCCGGCAGCAACAACGGCAAGGTCGACGACCCCGACCGCCCGCCCGCCGGCCGCGAGGCGGCCAACGCCGAGTTCCGGGCGCGGGACGCGGCCAACCTCGAGTGGCTCGCCAGCTCCTTCGCCCTCGCCCGGGAGAGCGGCGCGGCCGGGGTGATGGTGTTCATCCACGCCAACCCCGGCTTCGAGGCCGTCGACCGCAACCTGCGCACCTTCCTCGGCCTGGACGGCTTCGACGCGTTCCTCGCCGCCCTCCGCGACGAGACCGTCCGCTTCCGCCGGCCCGTCGCCCTCGTGCACGGCGACACGCACACGTACCGCCTCGACCGCCCCATGCGGGACGCCGAGGGGCGGCCGGTGCCGAACTTCGTCCGCTGCGAGACCTTCGGGTACCCCGACCTCGGCTGGGTGAAGGCCACCGTCGACCACCGCGATCCCGACCTCTTCCGCTTCGAGCCACAGCGGCTGTATTGATTCACCTCGCAACCGGTTGCGAGGTGGAACCGGCTACGAGCGGTCGAGGACGGTCACCGAGCGGAGGCGGCGCTCGAGGTGGTGCTCCATGGCCCGGGTGGCGAGGCGGTCGACCTCGGCCGTCGCCGGGCCGGCCGGGGTGTTGAGGGCGCCGATCAGGTCGCCGGTGAGCACCCGGCGCACCAGGTCGAGGGCGGCGCGGCTGACGGCGAGCGCCGCCAGCCGGCCGGCGCACGCCGCGCACAGCACGCCTCCTTCGTGGAGATCGAAGGCGACACCCGGCTCCCGCCCCCCGCACCCCGCGCACACGTCGAGCAGCGGGTGGGCGCCCTCGCTGGCCAGGACCTTGAGGAAGAAGGCGGGGACGAGGAGGGGCGAGTCGTGGGCGGCCAGGGCCCGGAGGGCGCCCACCAGCATGGTGTAGAGGGCCACGTTGGCCTGGTGCTCCTGGGCCACCTGGTCGGCCGCCTCCAGGAGGGCGTGGCCCTTGGCCAGGCGGTCGAGGTCCTCGCGCACCGACCGGAACTGCTCCAGGGCCTCCACCTGGGTGACCACGTCGAGCTCCCGCCCCTCGTACAGGAGCAGGGCGACGTGGCTCAGGGGCTCGAGCCGGCCGCCGAAGCGGCTCTTGGTCTTGCGCACCCCCTTGGCGACGGCCCGCACCTTGCCCCGGCCCCGTGTGAGCACGGTGACGATCCGGTCGGCCTCGCCCAGCCGGATGGTGCGCAGCACCACCCCCTGGTCGCGGTAGAGGCCCATCCCGCCAGTATCGCCCGCGCACCCCGCCGTTCCGGTGACGCTCACCGGCGCTCTCGGTCGCGCCGCCTCACAGAACGGCAGCGTCACCAGAGCGGCGGAGGGCCCTACCCGATCCCCCCGAAGCGGCGGTCGCGGCGCTGGTACTCGCGGACGGCCTCGAACAGGTGCTCGCGGCGGAAGTCGGGCCACAGGGCGTCGCTGAACACCAGCTCGCTGTAGGCCAGCTCCCACAGGAGGAAGTTGGACACGCGGAACTCGCCCGACGTGCGCACGACCAGCTCGGGATCGGGCATCTCCGGGTCGTACAGCCGGGTCCGGATGGCCCGCTCGTCGACGCGCTCGGCGCGGACGCCGTCGGCGACCAGGCGGCGGACGGCGTCGACGATCTCGGCCCGCCCGCCGTAGTTGAAGGCGATCGTGAGGGTCATCGTGCGGTTGGCGGCGGTGAGCTCGAGAGCCTCGTCCATGCGCCGTATGAGACGCCGGGGCACCCGCCAGTCACGCCGGCCCAGGAACCGGATGCGGACGTCGCGCTCGTGCAGCTCGTCCCGCCGGCGCAGGAGGAGCGACTCGTTGTAGCGCATGAGGTAGCGGACCTCGTCGGGCGGCCGCTTCCAGTTCTCGGTGGAGAAGGCGTAGACGGTGAGCCAGCCGAGGCCGAGCTCGAGGGCCCCCTCGACGGTGGCGAAGAGGGCCTCCTCCCCCGCGGCGTGGCCGGCGGTGCGAGGCAGCCCCCGCTTGCCCGCCCACCGGCCGTTGCCGTCCATCACGATGCCCACGTGGTTGGGGATCCGCGTCGGGTCGATCTCGTCCATGGCGATGGAGGCCACGGCGGTGAATGTAGGTGACCCGCACCGGCGCCGAGGATGCGTGGAGCGCCGGCGGGGTACGAAACGGCCATGAAGGCGAGGCTGGAGGCGCTGGGACGCCGCTACGGCTGGTTCGGGACGGCCCTGCGCGTCCAGGAGCGCTACGGCGAGCTCAACGGCAACCACCTGGCCGGAGCCATCACCCTGGCCGGGTTCATCGCCCTCTTCCCGCTCCTCCTGGTGGGCATCGCCGTCCTCGGGTTCTTCTCCCACAACTCCGCCGACCTGGCCGGCGACGTGGTCTCCCGGCTCGGTCTGACCGGAATCGCCGCCGACGTGGTGACCGGTGCCATCGACAAGGCCGAGGGCAGCCGCCGGGCCGCCTCGGCGCTCGGGTTGCTCGGTCTCCTCTGGACGGGCCTGGGCCTGGTCGGGGCCATGCAGTACGGCCTCAACACCGCGTGGCAGGTGAGAGGCCGGGGCTGGCGCGACAAGCTGTCGGGCCTGGCCTGGCTGGCCGGCGCCGCTGCCCTCTTCCTCCTTTCGTTCGCTCTGACCGCGCTCGTCAACCTCCTGCCCGTGCTGGCCCCGGCCAGCGTCCTCGTGGGCCTGGCCGTCGGTGTCGGCCTGTGGACGTGGACGATGAAGGTGCTACCCAACCGCGACGTGGGCTGGAAGGCGCTCCTTCCCGGCGCGGTCGTAGGGGCGATCGGCTTCGAGCTCCTGAAGATCCTCGGGTCGGTCTACGTGCCCAAGGTGGTGGCCTCGTCCTCCGCCCTCTACGGCTCGCTGGGGGTGGTCTTCGCGGTGCTGGCCTGGCTCCTCTTCTTCGGCCGGCTCGTGGTCTACGCCTCCCTGCTCAACGTGATCCGCTGGGAGGAGGACCACGGCACCGTCACCGCCGAGGTCGAGCTCCCGCGTATCCCCGGCCGGGTGCCGGTGGAGGCGACCCGGGCCGGCGACGCCGCCCCCCGCGAGGCCGCCCCCGCCTAGCCGGCGGGCCCGGCTGCGGGCCCGAACGCAGTGCCGGCTGCGGGCCCGAACGCAGTGCCGGCTGCGGGCCCGAACGCAGTGCCGGCTGCGGGCCCGAACGCAGTGCCGGCTGCGTGCCCGAACGCAGAGGACGCCAG
>DASZOE010000300.1:0-3553 GCA_035550945.1 Acidimicrobiales bacterium | reverse complement strand
TGGCCGGCCTGATCGACGCCCACGAGATCGCCCTCCCGCCCGGCGTCGACGCCGCCGGCCCCGACCGGGTGGCGCCCCCGATGGAGCCCTTCGGGGTGCACGAGGACGCCGACGTCCGGGTGACGGCGATCCTCGTGGCCCACGCCCCGGTCTTCCCGTCCTTCGCCTTCCGGTTCGACACCGCCGCCGGGTCGGTCGTGGTGTCGGGCGACACCGCCCCCTCGCCGAACCTTGTCGCGCTGGCCCGGGGCGCCGACGTCCTCGTCCACGAGGTGTTCGACGACTCGGGCGACCCTGACGCCGGAGAGGCGCTCTCCTGGCAGGAGCAGCAGCAGCAGCAGCACCTGCTGTCCTCGCACACCCCGCTCAGCGCGGTGGGGAAGGTGGCGGCCGAGGCCGACGTCGGGCGCCTGGTGCTCACCCACTTCGTGCCCGGCGACGACGTGCTCGCCGAGGACCACTGGGTGAAGGGGGCGAGCAGGGAGTTCGACGGCGAGGTGATCGCCGGCGCCGACCTGCTCGAGGTGGTCATCTGAGCGTCCGCGGGTCGTGCGTTCCCGACCTCTTCGAGGCGTCGGCGGGCGACCGGCCCGGGGCGGTGGCGGTCGTGGCTCCCGCCGGCACGCTGACCTACGCCGAGCTCGACGGCCGGGCCAACCGCCTGGCCCACCACCTCCAGGAGCTCGGGGTGGGCCCGGAGGTCCTGGTGGGCGTGTGCCTGGAGCGGTCGCTCGAGCTGGTCGTCGCCCTCCTCGGCGTGCTCAAGGCGGGCGGCGCGTGCCTGCCTCTCGACCCCTCGTATCCCGCCGAGCGCCTGGCCCTCATGGTGGCGGACTCGGGCACGCCGGTGGTCCTGACGACCGAAGCGCTGGGCGCACGTCTGCCGGTCCGCGGGGCTCGCACCGTCTGCCTCGACACCGGGTGGCACGACGTGGCCCGCCGTCCCCCGTCCCGCCCCGAGCGCGACCTGGTGCCCGACAACCTCGCCTACGTGATCTACACGTCGGGGTCCACGGGCGAGCCCAAGGGGGTGATGCTCCCGCACGGTGGCCTGGTCAACCACAACCGCGCCGCGGCCCGTCTGTACGACCTGGTCCCTGATGACCGGGTGCTGCAGTTCTGCTCGATCAGCTTCGACGTGAGCATCGAGGAGCTCTTCCCGACATGGGCGGCGGGGGCGGCCACCGTGCTGCGGGACGACGACGTGCCGATCCTCGGCCCTGCATGGCTGGACTGGCTCCGGCGGCAGACCGTCACCGTGCTGAACCTGCCCACCGCCTACTGGCACGAGTGGGTGCGCGACCTGGAGGCGATGGGCGAGACGGTGCCGAGCGGTGTCCGCCTGGTCGTCGCCGGCGGCGAGAAGGCGCTGGGCACGGCCTACCGCACGTGGCTGGGTGTCGGCGGCGACCGGGTGCGCTGGGTCAACGCTTACGGCCCAGCCGAGGCCAGCGTGATGGCCACTGCCTGGTCTCCGCCGGTGGGGGAGGCACTGGCCATCCCCGACCCCCCTATCGGGCGAGCCGTCGCCGGGGCGGCGGCGCACGTCCTCGACCGGCACGGTCGGCCGGTGCCCCCGGGTGCGGTCGGCGAGCTGTACGTGGGCGGTCCGGGCCTGGCCCGGGGCTACCTGCGCCGTCCGGGCCTGACCGCCGAGCGCTTCGTCCCCGATCCCTTGTCGGACGGGCCCGGGGCCCGCCTCTACCGCACCGGCGATGCGGTCCGCGAGCTTCCCGGCGGCGACCTCGAGTTCGTCGACCGCCTCGACCACCAGCTCAAGGTCCGGGGCTTCCGCATCGAGAGCGGCGAGGTCGAGGCCGCCCTCACCGCCCACCCGGACGTGGCCGAGGCGGTGGTGGTGGCCCGGGAGGACACGCCCGGCGACAAGCGGCTGGTGGCCTACGTGGTGGGCGCCGGCGGTGCCCCGGCGCCGCCCGGCGGCGATCTGCGCCGATTCCTCGCCGAGCGCCTGCCCGGCTACATGGTGCCGGGGGCGTTCGTCCCCGTCGACGCCTTCCCCCGGACGCCCAACGGCAAGGTCGCCCGGCCCGCCCTGCCTGCGCCCGGCCGGGCCCGGCCCGACCGGGCCACCCCCTGGGTGGCGCCCCGGACGGCCACCGAGGAGACGCTGGCGTCGATCTGGTCCGCGGTCCTCGGCATCGAGGGCATCGGCGTGGACGACGACTTCTTCGAGCTGGGCGGGCACTCGCTCCTGGCCACCCAGGTCGTGGCCCGGACGCGGGAGGCCTTCGGCGGCGATGTGCCCCTGCAAGCCATGTTCGAGTCCCCCACGGTGGCCCGGCTGGCGACGGTGGTCGACGCCTTCGGCCGGCGCCAGGGGGCCGTCCCGCCCCTGCAGCCCGCGCCCCGGCCGTTGGGGACCCGAATCCCCCTCTCGCTGGCCCAGGAGCAGATGCTGGGCCTCGAGCTGGAGGCGTCGCCCCCCGGGCTCTACAACGTCACCGCCCTGCACCGCTTCACGGAACGGGTCGAGCCGGCCGTGCTGCGCCGGGCCCTCGAGTACCTCGTCGAGCGGCACGAGACCCTGCGGACGGGCTTCGTGGTCGACGACCTCGGCGCCCGCCAGGAGATCGCCCCGACCGCGCCGGTCGCGCTGGCCGTCTCCGACCTGGGCCCCGGCACCGACGAGGACCGGGCCGCCGAGCTGCGCCGCCGCATCGTCGAGCACGACGCCCGCCCCTTCCCCCTGGACTCGCCCCCGCTCTTCCGGGCCGAGCTGATCGGCCTCGGTCCGGGCGAGAGCCAGCTGGTCGTCACCTTCGACCACCTCATCTGCGACATGACCTCGGCTTACATCTTCCTCGGGGAGGTCGTCACCGCTTACACGGCGCTGGCCGAGGGCCGGGCGCCCGAGCTGTCACCGCTCCCGGTCCAGTTCGCCGACTTCGCGATCTGGCAGCGTCGGTGGTTGACCGAGGAGCGCCTGGCCACCCAGCTCGACTACTGGCGGCAGGCTCTGGAGGGAATGCCGATGGGGCCGGCCGTCCCCTTCGACCGGGTGCCGGAGAAGCCCAGCCGGCGCATCGCCCAGCGCACGTTCAGCGTCGCTCCGGCCGTGTACTCGCCCCTCGTGGACGTGGCCCGGCGGGCCTCGGCCACCATGTTCGTGGTCGGCGTGGCCGCCACCCAGTCGGTGCTGAGCCGCCACGGGGGGTTGACCGACGTGGTCCTCAGCACGACCCTGAGCGGGCGCCAGCGCAACGAGTGCGAGGGCATCATCGGGATGTTCGCCGGGGTGGGCCGCATCCGTACCGACCTCTCCGGAGATCCTTCCTTCCTGACGATCGTCGAGCGGGCCCGCGATGCCGTCCTGGGCCTCTTCGAGCACCAGGACATCCCGTTCATGAAGGTCCGGGACATCCTGTTCCCCGACTTCCCCCGCTTCCGGGACTATGCCCGCACGGCCGCCGTCATTCCCATCGAGCTGCTGTACTTCCACGCCGCCCACGACCACTGGGCGCCGGGGTCGGGGGTGGTCGAGCGTCCGGGGGCGGAGAAGGGTGTCGACGAGATCCACTTCAGGGGCCAGCTC
>DASZOE010000299.1:0-3240 GCA_035550945.1 Acidimicrobiales bacterium | reverse complement strand
TGATCAGCTGCGGGCGTCCCTCGAAGATGTCGATGAGGCGCGCCGCGCCGTTCGGGCCGTCGAAGACGTAGTCCTTCTCGATCTCGACCATCGGCAGGTCCCGGCGCCGCGTGTTGAGTAGGTCACGCCGCCGTGTCAGCTTCTTCTCCTCGGCGAGCAGCTCCTTGCGGGCCGCCAACCACTCGTCCCGGGTGGCGATCCTCGGAAGGCTCATCTCCTCCTCCTTCTCGTGGTGTCGGTCGACCTCGCGGTCGGCCACCTTGATTTCTACGCCGAGTCGGACGGGTCGAACTCATCGACGTAAAAGCCGATACCTCGAGACCGTCATGGTCTTTGTCCCGCCACGCTTGCGCCTACCGCCGGGTGCCGGACCGTCCTCATCCCCCGGCCCCGGCTTCGGTCCGCAGGTTCAGTCGACGAGCTGGTCGAGCAGCCAGCTCGGCCCGACGCCCTCCGCGTTGGCGGCTCGGACCCGTTCGGTCAGTTCGCGGTCGGCCGTGACCACGACGACGTCACGATTGGCCTTGGCGATGGCGGCGATCGTGTCGGCGCCCGCGCCCGGCGCATGCACAACCTCCACGCCGTCCAGCTCGGCCTCATCGGCTCCCGCCCGGGCTCGGCCCTCAAGCACGATGGTCACGGGCGGCCCAGCCGTCCCGCGGTCACCGTCGCTCGCACTCGTTCCGTGAAGACTCGTGTAGCGCCTGGCCGATCCCGCCACCAGCCGGTGGGGCGAGACCCGATCACGTTGGCGGCGTCGATCAACAGCATCCGAACAGGGTCGCGCAGTCCCATATCGCCGGTTGACCAGCGTTCGGGTTCGCGAGTCGGCGGATCAGCACCTCGGGGATGCCGGTCCTGCCCCCCCGACACCCGGCCGCGCGGTCAGCGACGCCGGGCGCGCAGGACGACGTCGGCAATATGGGGAGCGTCGGGCGGCGGGTCGATGCGCGGCTCGACCGCGTGCAGTTCGACCGTGAAGTCGTCGCCGAGCAGTCGGCCGAGATCGTCCGCACCGAAGTAGTCCGCTGGGTCGACGCCCTGCGACTTCATGTGCTCGCGGTGCTCGTTGTCGAGGTCGTGGTAGACGGCGAGCAGCAACCCGCCTGGGTGCACCGTGTCGAGCAATGTCCGGACGGCGGGCTCGCCGGCGGCCTTGGGCAGCGCCGGGTACTGGATCGACACGAGGTCGAACGAGCGGGACGGGAACGGTGTCTGGAGGGCGTCGCCGCGGACCCAGCCAACCGCGGCGCCGGCCAGCTCGGCAGCGTGCCGCGCCCGACATAGGGCGACATGGGAGATGTCGATCGCAGTGACCGTCCAGCCGCGCCGAGCGAGCCAGATCGCGTCGGCGCCCTCGCCACAACCGACGTCGAGCGCCCGGCCCGGGGTGAGGCCGGCGACCTCGGCGACGAGCCGACCGTTCGGCCGCCCGCTCCACATCACCCCGTTGCGCTCGCTGTACCTCGCGTCCCACTCGACGGCCTCCGCCGCCGCGCCGAACCGCTGCTCGCCGTTTTCGTGCATGCTCCTCACTCTGGCGCGCGGCCGGCCAAGGGTGTCCCATAACGCCGGCTGGTGGCGACGTAAGCACGCCGGCCGCGTCAGTGCCAGTAGCAGACCCAATCCGAGATTTATGCGGACGAAGGCCCGCACCAGTCGGTCTTCGCGTCCAAGCCGATACACCACGGGCTCCGCGAGCTGCCCGACGCCGACGCAACCTCCGAGGAAGGGGGCCACCCTGCGGACGGTCTGCGTTTGAGCTGCCGGCAAGACCGCTACCGCGAACATGGCGGCGTCCAGAACGAGGGGCGCGGATACCGCCGTTCCCCATAGGGCCAGTTCCGAGCGCGGGCCCCAAGGCCACCCAATGCCAAAGGGTTTGCCAGGCAAGCGCCCGTCTCTCAGTCGGACCATGCCACTCAATCCATTGCACACGAGCGCGATCAAGGCGAACCGCTGCAGCCGAGGACTCACTTCCCCATTCTGGTTGGACGGTAGAGCCGGTGAAGCAAGGGAGATGCGATTGTCCCCAACGGGCGTCTCTCAACGCCACCCCTCACAGGCCGCCCGGAATCGGCGATCGCCTCGGGTCGCGCGAGCACCGAACGGTGTCTCAGAACGCGCGGCTAGGCAGGCCGGCGCGGGTAGCACCAAACGCCGGTCAGGCGGGAGGGTCCGTCCCGCCGCTGCGTCTCGCCTCCCGGCTCACGGACCTGACCCCGAAACGAGCAGCCCGCGGCTGGCGAATGCATCTCGCAGCCTGTCGACGCATGTGTACAGAATCACATCCATCCCGAGGTTGCGCGCCACCTCGACATGGACGTCAACGTCATCAACGAACAGGGCTTCGTGCGGCGCGAGTTGCTCGGACTCGAGTACGTGCTCGAAGAACGCCGGTTCAGGCTTTCGGGCACGCATCTCGCACGAGGAGTAGACGGCGGCGAGGGACTCGAGGCTGCCGGCGAAGCGATCCCGCCAGACGCGTTGGTGCGTGAAGTTCGTGTTGGTCACGGCGACAACACGGATCCCCTGGAGCGCGACGTCCCCCTAGATCCGTTCAACCTCAGCGTTGACGCCGATATAGATCGAATTCCAGCCGTGGACCAGCTCATCGACAGTCAGGTTCAAGCCGAGCTGTTGGCGGAGGTGGCTGCAGACCTCTCGCTCGGTCATGCGGCCGACCTCGAACTGTTCCCATGCGTCGTTCACCACCAACTTCCCGGCCAAGACACGGGGATCTACGCTCGCCGAGCGCGCCCACTCAGAGGCGGCGAGGTCGAACGAGTAGTCGATGAGGACTCCGCCGAGATCACTGAGAACCGCTTTGACCGACACGACCCTCCTACCCAGTGCATGGACGGACTCGTGTCCGACAACCCCAGCATGCCCCCTACTGTGCCCGCCGATACGGGTCGCGGCCTGCCCTGAAACAATCCATGTATGAGGACCTCCCCGGCTCGCACGCAGACGACCATGTGGTCTGTCGAATGCCCGAGCACGAGCAAGGAGGTCCCGGATGAGCATGGTATGTGGGCTCGATCTGCACCGGCAGCAGATCACCTTCGATGCCCTCGAGGTCGAGTCAGGAGAGGTGTGGCGGGGTCGTCTGTGGCAGCCGGATCGAGAACGGTTCCGGCGTTGGCTTCGCCAGGACGTGGCCGCGAAGGCGCACGGCGGGCCAGTGGCGTTGGCGGTCGAGGGCTGCACCGGCTGGCGCTACGTGGTCGAGGAGATCAC
>DASZOE010000298.1:0-2221 GCA_035550945.1 Acidimicrobiales bacterium | reverse complement strand
CGCGGCCGCCGCCGTGGGCCTGTTCGCCGCCTACGTGCGGGTCGACGCCGGTCCCCGCCAGTCCTTCGTCGTCGCCCGCCACCCCCTCGCCGCCGGCACCCGGCTCGAGGCCCCAGACCTGGCGCTCGAGGCCATGGACCTGCCGCCGGCTCTGCACGGTCGCTCCTTCGGTCGGGTGTCCGACCTGGTCGGGACGACGCTGCTGTCACCGCTCGAGAAGGGCGAGCTCCTCCAGGCCAGCTCGGTGGCCGCCACCCCGCCCGGGGGTGCGGCCCGCGTCGTGTCCTTCCCGGTCGAGCGCGGCCGCCTCGGACGGTTGAAGCAGGGCGAACGGGTCGATGTCGTCGCGACCTACGGCAACGGCGCGGACGCCTACAGCGCGGCCGTCCTGCGCAATGCCCTCGTCACCCATGTCGACAGGGGAGGGTCGGCGCTCGGCGACGGCGACAGCACGGTCCTCACGGTGGCCCTCGACGATCCTGCCGACGAGCTGGCCATGGCCCATGCCCTGCAACTGGCGAAGCTGACGGTGGTCGTGACGTCCGGTCCGCCCGGGCCCGACGGGCCGCCGGCCACCTACCGCAGCGGGGCCGCCGACGCTCGCGGGCGGACGTCGTGACGGCGGCGGAGCGCTTCGTCGTCCTCGGTCTCGCTCACGCCCGGTCGACGTGGTTCCCGGATCTCGGTCGCTGGGCCACCTCCGGAGCGGTGCCCGCGCAGTTCGTGAAATGCCTGTCCGCCGAGGAGGTCCGTGTCCGGTTGGCGTCGGGCCGGTCGTTCTCGGCCCTCGTCGCCGACGCCGGCCTCCCTGCCGTCGACCGCGACCTGCTCGGGGCGGCCCGGGCCGCGGGGTGCGCCCCGCTCGTGGTCGACGACGGCCGCGTCACCCGTGACTGGGTGGCCCTCGGCGCGGCCGGAGTCCTGCATCCGGGCTTCGGCCGCGACGACCTGATCGGCGTCCTGCACGCGTATGCCCGGCCGATCGCCCGCACCGAGGCCCGCACCGACCACCTGGCCTCCTCCGTGGCCCCGCCTCCGGCATGGCGCGGCCCGGTGGCGGTGCTCACCGGCCCCGGCGGGACGGGGGTCTCCACTGCGGCCATCGCCCTGGCCCAGGCGCTGGGTGACGACGCCGGCAACGCCGGCCTCGTCTGCCTGGCCGACCTCCGGTTGCACGCCGAGCAGGCCGTGCTCCACGACGCCGGCGACGTGCTGCCCAGCGTCCAGGAGCTCGTCGAGGCCCACCGGGCCGGCCAGCCGTCGCCCGAGCAGGTGCGGGCCCAGACGTTCGCGGTGGAGGAGCGCAACTACCACCTCCTGCTCGGGCTGCGGTCGGCGCGCTTCTGGTCCACCCTGCGGCGCCGGGCCTTCGAGGCCGCCTTCGGGTCCTTGCAGCGGGCCTACCGGGCCGTCGTCTGCGACGTCGACCCCGACCTCGAGGGCGAGGAAGAGGGCGGGTCGATCGACGTCGAGGAGCGCAACGTCATGGCCCGCACGGCGGTACGCCGGGCCGACGTCGTCTTCGTCGTCGGCCTCCCCTCGATGAAGGGCGTGCATGCGCTGGTGCGGGTGCTGGCGGACGTGGTCGCCTTCGGGGTCGAGCCCGGCCGCATCGTGCCGGTCGTCAACTGCGCCCCGCGCTCACCGCGGACACGCGCCTCGCTCACTGCTGCCGTGGCCGAGCTGGTAGCGCCGGCGGTGGCGCGGGTCGGCACCGCGTCCGGCACCGGGATGGCCGGGCCCGTCTTCCTCCCCGAGCGCAAGGTCGACGACGACCTGCACGATGGCGCCCGCCTGCCCGCGCTCCTCGGCGCACCGCTGGCCGGTGCCTTCCGCGCCGTGCTGGACCGGGCCGCGCCCCCGGCCGACATCGGCATCGAACGGGTGCGGCCCGGCACCCTCGGCCGGTGGGCCGACCCCGGCGCCGAGGTCGCGAACGGATGAGGGACCGGGAGCTGTCCCCGCTGCAGGAGATCGAGCGGCGCGTGCAGCAACGGGCCAAGGACATCAGCCTCGACATGGTCGGCCGCGACGGTACGGCGAAGCTGCGTGCGCTCATCGACGACGAGGTCGAGGCGTGGACCGCGGACTACAAGCGCGGCCGGCGCGAGTTCGACCTCGCCGATCCCGAGGCGGTGGCGGAACGGGCATACCGCAACCTCGTCGGCTACGGGCCCCTCGAACCCCTACTCGCCGACAGCGACGTGTGGGAGATCATGGT
>DASZOE010000297.1:0-3743 GCA_035550945.1 Acidimicrobiales bacterium | reverse complement strand
CACCACCTCCCCGGCGGCGACGAGTTGTTGGGCCAACCGGGCGCCGGTGCCGGTGGCTCCCTCGACGGCCCAGGCGCGGGGCGCGAACGGCGCCGCCCACGCCAACAGATGCTGGTGCTGGCTGGCGTCGGCACGGACCCGCAACTCGGCGATCGTGTGCTCGTCGCCGTCGAGGGCCGCCGCGGTGTGGGACCCCTTGTGGGGGTCGACTCCGATGATGAACACGTTCAACCTCCTTGGGTGCTGCCCGATAGGACACACCACGGCGGGCAGTCCTGATGAGGCTGAGGGCGCTCCATTTTCGAGCCACGCCATGGCCAGACTCCGATGGGCGGCCCGTTCGCTCAGAAGCCAACGCGCGCCGCGCGCGGCAGGGCAATCTGGAGACCACCTACCGGAGTCCTAGACGCTATGGATCACCGTCGCGTGTGCTGTGGATCCTCCATCAGGGCAGTCGGTGCGGGTGGCGCACAAGAGACTCTCGCGGTCACGTACCGGCTACGCCGGGTACGGACAGCGTGTGAACACCACGCCCCATCGCCGGTTAGCTCGTGCAGCGGCCGTGCTTGGGGTCCTCTGGACGGGACTTATCGCCGTGCGACTGGTCGTGGCGGCCGTCCGCGGCCAATGGACCCTCGCTGTCGTTGGAATCGCCCTACTCGCAGGAAGTGCTGGTATGGCCGCATGGGCCTGGACGATCATCCGCTCACCGCGACCTTAGGTGTTCTTGGGTCTCGTCCTGACGGCCGCCTCGGCGTTGTTCTGTCGTGCTCCCTCGCCGAGAGCGGCACGCGAAGAGCGGGCATTCCGAGTGCTGACGGCCTGAGACTCAGGTTTCGACAGCGGGTCCGATCACTCGCGGTCGCACCCGGTGTTCGCCCGGACGAGGGCCGCCCATTCCTCCTCGGTCAACTCGCGGGATCGGTCCGCCACCTCCCGAGCGGTCACAAGGGAAACGCCGATCCCGACGATGCGCACGACGAGCCCGTCGGATTCGCGCCATGTCACAACGGAGGGACCACCTTCCTTGTCCCATGCGTTGCCAGCAAGCGCCGGACGGCCGGCGACCTCATCTTGGTCCACGCCCATTGTGAAGAATCGGAACGCCTCGAATTCCTCTTCGCTCATCTGAAGCCCATGGACGTCGAGGAGCCCGTCGTTTCCCTCGTACCGCAGCGAGTACAACGACGGCGCGAGAACGATGGAGGTGACCGACGGATGCCCCGAGAAGACCTCGGCGTAGCCGCGGGGGAGGGCGCCGTCGGGGATTCGGAAGCCACCGTCGTCCGCTTCGAGTTGGTTGGCGATCGCAACCAGCTCGTCCCTGCGCTCGATGGGCCAAAGCCGGGCGTAGAAACCGAGTGCACGTCCGCCCTCACTCCAGGCGATGACGGTGCCCAGCTCAGGGAGGACGACCTGCTGGAAGACCGTGATCGGAGCTGCCACCCCGGTGTGTCCACGCACCGTGACCGGCCGTGAGTCGCCGTCGCCGCCGTGGCCGCCGTCGTCGGTGCCGTTCCAGAACACGCCGAGCATGGGCCCGTCGTAGGGGTCGCCGACGCTGGTTGCTCCGTAGAGCACCATCCCAGACCGATCGTCGGCCGGCGACCGGGCGAACGCAGTGGTTCCGCAGAAAGTGAGGCCATCGAACTTGGCGTCGCTCGGCGGCGCGATGTGTCTCTCACTCTGTCCCGACTGGCGGCGTTCGCAGTGCAACTCGGTCCACTCGAGGATCTCCGCCTCGGCCCGCGATCGCTCATCCCCGCCCGGGCGCGCCTGACGGAGGACCGCCGCCGCGTCCGAGAGCTCTGGTGGCGCAGAGGCCAGCACCTGGTCGAGCATGGAGTCCTCGCCGCTCGCCAACGCTGCGTTCCACGCCTCGCAGAACCTTGTCGACTCGCTGGACGGAGTCCTCGAACCGTCCGCCGCCGTTCCAGTCGTGGCGTCGTCGCCGCAGCCGGCGAGCATCGTAACGAACACCAAAGCCGCCGGAAGAATGCGCCAGGGCATCACCTCATCCTTGCCGATCCTCTTCCACCAAGTACGCCGTGGGGTGTCGATGGGTCGTCGCTCGCTGTGGGACGTTCGTGTGGACTCCCTCGGGCTACGGCGCGCCCGTCGGCTGTCAGCGTTCCTGGAGTGCTACGCACTGAGCGACCGGCGGTGGCAGGAAGAGCCGTCCGTGGATCGGCTCAACCTCGAGTGGGGCTACACGGAGGGGGATGTTGACCGTACTGCCTGCAAGAGTTCCGCCTCGTGTCCCGCTGGAGCGTCGCGCGGATGACAGCCGCGGGTGGGGTCGGAATCGAGGCGCAGCAGCAGATGCCGGAGCAAGTGGCGACGAGGTGACTCCTCGCGTCCTGAACCCCCGAGCCCCGACGACTCAGGCGACGATGTTCGGGACGCCCAACCGCCAAATGAGGAATACACCGCAACGGGCAGTTCGTGCCGTCCGAGGGCGACCGGCGTTCCGGCAACCGCCACCCGTCTAGTCCGGAGGCGCTGACCGGAACTCGACTAGGTGACCGTCGCTGCACGTGAACTTGTACGTCTTCGAACCCTGGCTGATCGTGCCCGTGGAGTAACCCCCGGGTCCAGCGCGGCTCGAGCCAGAACTCGAGCCACCCGACCAGATGGACGAGCTACTGCGGATGCCGTTGGCTGAACACTCGACCAGGGGCGGTTGGATGGCGACGAGAGCAGCCGTCGCGAGCCCAAGAGCTATAGCCGCTCCGCTCGCCACTGCCACCGCAGCGGGCTCGGGACCGGGCAGGCGGCGGGCTAGGGCAACGGTGATTCCTATCCCAGCGAGGAGGAACAACAACCCGATGCTGAACAGGGCGAGGACACCCATCGCCATGAGTATCCCGACGAGTGCGCTGACAAGTGCGGCGTCGTGCCTTCGGACCGCAACCATCCCGACGGCGCCAGCTACCGCCAGCGCGCCCGATGTGACAGCGATGGCTACGGCCACCGAGGGCACGGCGTACACCGGCTGCCCCCAGTGGTGGACTGCAACCACGGTCAAGTAGACGGCCAGGAGGCTGACGGCACCCGCGGCGAGGAGGTAGCCGGCCGGCCTTCGGGACGAGGGCGGTCGTGACGTGGCGGCGGGCAGCGGTCCGCTCACCGGTCCACGGTAGCGGCCATGCAGCGACAGCACACCCGGCGATCTACGCCGCCTCCAGAATGGAGCACGCGGTGCAGACCACTCCCGACCGCCCGGCCAGGAGCCGCTAGACGAAATCGGCTGAGGTGGTGTTCGGTGCTCGCCTGTCGACGCAGGAGAAAGCGCAGGTCGGGCACTCGGGCGGGTTGGTCACGTCGGACGAGGCAAGCGGCAGACTCTCGGGGTGAGACTGCTTGAGGAGCTGGTAGATCGACTGCCGTCGCGGCTTTGGAAGACCGGCAACCTCTACAGGCTCCCCGGTGGAGATTGGCACTTCTGCGTTGGACGCCATCCGTCGCTGTCGCGAAGCGTTCGTACGATCGAGTGGCGCAGTCGAGAGGTGGCTCACGGCCGGCGGGAGTCCCGGGTTGGATAGAGGGGTCATGTCGCATGGCCCATCGGACCTCGCGTCGCCCGGTTGTCCGGGGCGCTCCTGACGGCGACGAACGAGCGCTCGTCACGGACGCTCGGAGCGCCTCGGCTCACCCTCCCGTGCTCTCACCTGCGTTCTTCGCCGCGCGCCGTTCGCCGTCAAATAGCGGCTGCCACTCGCGCTGCTCGTCCTGGTCCAACT
>DASZOE010000296.1:0-9186 GCA_035550945.1 Acidimicrobiales bacterium | reverse complement strand
CACGACCCGGTCGGCGGCGCCGTCGAAGGCGAGCCCGGCGTCGGCCCCTCGGGCGACGACCTCGGCGGCCAGGGCTTCGGGGTGGTTCGAACCGGACCCGGCGTTGATGTTGCTGCCGTCCGGGCGGTCGTTGATGACGGTGACGTCGACGCCCGTCGCGGCCAGGGCATCGGGGGCCACGGCCGCGGCCGCCCCGTTGGCGCAGTCGATCACCACCGACAGGCCGTCGAGGCGCCGTCCCTCGAGCGAGGCGGTCAGCGCGGCGACGTACCCCTGTCGGTCGTCGTGGCGCTCGACGGTGCCGAGGGCGGCCCCCGCCGGCCCCGGGCGAGCGGTGCCCACCAGGAGGCGGTCGAGCTCGGCCTCCAGGCCGTCCTCCACCCGATCGGAGAGCTTCCGGCCCCCTGGCGCGAAGAGCTTGATGCCGTTGTCCGGGAAGGGGTTGTGCGAGGCGGAGATCATGGCCGCCGGAAGCCCGCGGTCGCCCGAGGCCCAGGCGACGCCGGGGGTGGGCATGATCCCCAGGTCGACCACGTCGACGCCTTCGGCGGTGATGCCGGCGCTCAGGGCGGCCAGGAGCATCGAGCCCGAGATCCGGGTGTCCCGCCCGACGAGGAAGCGGTCGGCGCCCAGCACGCGGGCCGCGGCCCGGCCCAGGGCCAGGACCAGCTCGGGGGTGAGGTCGACGTTGGCGACGCCTCGCACACCGTCGGTGCCGAACCGCCGGGCCACGCCTAGGGCCGTTCGGCGGTGGGGCCGGGGGCTCCTGTCAACGCTTCGAGTACTGGGGAGCCTTGCGAGCCTTCTTCAGGCCGTACTTCTTGCTCTCCTTCTCACGGGCATCCCGTGTGAGGAAGCCGGCCCGCTTGAGGGCGACGCGCAGCTCCTCGTCGAGCACGACCAGGCCCCGGGCGATGCCGAGGCGCAGCGCCCCGGCCTGACCGGAGATGCCCCCACCGTCGATGGTGGCGTCGACGTCGTAGACGTCGGCCGTGGTGGTCAGCCGCAACGGCTCGGTGACGATCATGCGGTGCGTCTCGGAGGGGAAGTAGCTCTCGATGGGCCGCTTGTTGACGGTGACCTGGCCCGATCCGGCGCGGATCCGCACCCGAGCCACCGCTTCCTTGCGGCGACCGGTGGACTGGACGAGGGGCTTCGGCATGCGGTCCTCCTACTCGGCGCGACGCCGGGCGTGGGCGATCTCGCGGGGCTGCGGCAGTTGGGCGGAGTGAGGATGGCTGGGCCCGGCGTAGACCTTGAGCTTGCGCTGCATGTGCCGGCCCAGGGGGCCCTTGGGCAGCATGCCCTTCACGGCCTGGCGGATGGCGTCTTCGGGGCGGGTGGCCAGGATCTCGACGTAGCCCCGGCGCTTGAGCCCTCCCGGGTAACCGGAGTGGCGGATGGCCTCCTTCTTGCCCGCCTTCTCGGCGGTGAGGACGACCTTGGCCGCGTTCACGACGATGACGTGGTCGCCGGTGTCGATGTGGGGCGCGTAGGACGGCTTGTGCTTGCCCCGCAGGAGGGTGGCGACCTCGGTGGCCAGCCGGCCGAGCACGAGCCCGTCGGCGTCGACGAGGTGCCAGGCGCGCTGGACGTCGGTGAGCTTTGGCGAATACGTGCGCACGCGGTCCCTTCCCAAAGCGGGCGTGCCGAACCTCTCCAGTTTAGACAGCGTGGGCGGCAGCGGTGAAAAGCGCAGCGTCGCCGGTCTGAGGTCGGCGGCGCTGGGCACCCCGCCGACAGCGGCGGGGGCGGTGCGCAGCACCCGGGTGCCCGCCGCCGTCAATATCGCACCTCCCACAGGCAGAGCCCATGGGGTGGGGCCAGGTGGGGGGCGAGCGAGCGGTCGCAGGCCCGCAGGACGGCGGCCATCTCGCCCGCCCGGCGGCGCCCGGTGCCCACGGCCACGGGGAAGCCCACCACCGCGCGGACCATCTGATGGCAGAACGACGACGCCTCGATCTCGAACCGCAGGATGTCGTCGCCGGCTCGCGTCCACCGGGCGTCGAGCACCCGCCGCGTCATGCTCACCTCGCGGGCCTGCTTCCGGGGGCGACGGCAGAACGAGGTGAAGTCGTGCTCTCCGATGAGGGGGTCGCAGGCCAGGCGCAGGGCCCCCAGGTCGAGGGGCTGGGGGACGTGCCAGGCGGTGGCGGCGAGGAAGGGGTCGGGCACCGGGCGGTTGAGCACCGTGTAGCGGTAGCGGCGGCTGCGGGCCCACCGGCGGGCGTCGAAGCCCGGCGACGCCACCTCCGCCTGCCGCACCACCACCGCCGGCGCCAGCGCCCGGTTGAGCGAGTCGCGGAGGCGCTCGGCGTGAAACCCGTCGAGAGCGGCGTCGAAGCTCACCACCTGGCCCCACGCGTGCACACCGCTGTCGGTCCGACCGGCGACGACCAGCGTGACCGGGTGGCCCAGCCGGCGCTCGAGGGCCCCGCCGAGGGTGCCGGCGACGGTCGGCACGTCGCTGGCCTGGGCGGCGAAGCCGTGGAACCCACTCCCGTCGTAGGCGACGGTCATGCGCACCCGCACCGCCTGCGAGTCACTGGGTTCCGGCCACGCAGGCCGGGCGCCGCCCCCTCCCGGGGGTCGGTCGCTCACACCAGTTCGATGCGGGCCATCGGCGCATTGTCGCCGTGGCGGGGGCCCAGCTTGAGGATCCGGGTGTAGCCCCCGGGCCGGTCCTCGTAGCGGGGTGCGATCTCCTCGAAGAGCTTGTGGGCCATGTCCTTGTCGCCGATGAGGGCGACGACCTGGCGGTGGCGGTGGACGCCCCCCTTGCGGGCCTTGGTGATGATCCGCTCGGCGACGGGACGCAGGGCCTTGGCCTTGGCCTCGGTGGTCTCCAGGGCCTCGGCGGCGATGAGGGAGGCCACGAGGTTGCCCATCATGGCCTTCTGGTGGGCGGCGTCCCCCCCGAACCGTCGCCCCTTCCTCGGTGCCCCGGGCATCGCTTATCCCTCTTTCGACCGCAGCGAGAGGCCCCGCTCGTCGAGCTTCTGGAGGACCTCGTCGAGGGACTTCTGGCCGAAGTTGGTGATGGCCAGGAGATCGTCCTCCGACTTGCGGACCAGCTCGCCCACGGTGTTGACCTGGGCCCGCTTCAGGCAGTTGCGGGGGCGCTCCGAGAGGTCGAGATCCTCGATGGGCAGGTCGAGGTCGGGCGAGCCGCTGCCCACGGTACCCGTCTCGCCCAGCTCGAGGGCCTGGGGCGCGTCGCTCATGTCGGCCACCAGGGAGACGAGGGACCGCAGGGTGCCGCCCGCCGACGCCAACGCCTCGCGGGGCGAGATGGAGCCGTCGGTCTCGATGTCGAGCGTGAGCCGGTCGTAGTTGGTGGCCTGCTCGACCCGGGTGGGCTCCACCGCGAAGGCCACCCGGCGCACCGGGGAGAAGATCGAGTCGACCGGGATGACACCGATGGTGGAGCTGCGCTTGTTGCGCTCGGCGGACACGTAGCCCCGGCCTCGCTCGAGGGTGATGTCGAGGGCGAGGCGGCCCTTCGCCGTGAGGGTGGCGATGTGGAGATCGGGGTTGAGGACCTCCACGTCGGCGTGGGGGTGGATGTCGCCGGCGGTTACCTCGCCCGGGCCCCGGGCGTCGAGCCGGACGGTGACGGGATCGTTGGACTCCACCCGCAGGACCAGGTCCTTGAGGTTGAGGATGAGGTCGGTCACGTCCTCCTTCACCCCCGGGATGGTGGCGAACTCGTGGAGGACGTCGTCGAAGCGCACCTGGGTGACCGCCGCGCCCGGGATGGACGAGAGCAGGGTGCGGCGCAGCGAGTTCCCGAGCGTGTGCCCGAAACCGGGTTCCAGGGGGGAGATGGCGAAGCGCTGGCGGTTGCCGTCGGCTTCCCCGAGGGGCTCGACGGTGGGGCGCTGGATGATCAGCATGGCGTGCTCCTACGTGGGCGACCGCGTGCGGCCGGCGGCGCGATGGCCGGGCCTACTTCGAGTAGAGCTCGACGATCAACGACTCCCGGACCGGGACGTCGATGTGCTCGCGGAGGGGGAGGTCACGGACGGTGACCGCCATACCCCCCTCCCCACCCTCCAGCCAGGGCGGGAGGGCGCGGTCGAGCGTGTCGAGGTTGTGGCGGATGATGATGAGCGACTGGGACTTCGGACGGATGGCGACGACGTCGCCCCTTCGGACCGAGTAGCTCGGGATCGTGACCCGTCGGCCGTTGACCTGGACGTGGCCGTGGCGGACGAGCTGGCGGGCCTGATTGCGGCTCGCGCCCCAACCGCCCCGGAAGACGACGTTGTCGAGGCGCTGCTCGAGCATGCGCAGGAGGTTCTCGCCGGTGATGCCGCCCTGGCGGTTGGCCTCCTGGTAGAGGTTCCGGAACTGCTTCTCCAGGACGCCGTAGATGCGCCGGGCCTTCTGCTTCTCCCGGAGCTGCAGCAGGTACTCGGACTCCCGGATGCGGCCCCGGCCGTGGTCGCCGGGCGGGTAGGGCCGGCGCTCGATCGGGCACTTCATCGAGTCGCACTTGGGGCCCTTGAGGAAGAGCTTCATGCGCTCCCGGCGGCAGAGCCGGCAGACGGGGCCGGTGTAGCGGGCCATCAGACACGCCTCCGCTTGGGGGGACGACAGCCGTTGTGGGGGATGGGCGTGAGGTCCTTGATCCCGGCCACCTCGATGCCGGTGGCGGCCAGGGAGCGGATGGCCGTCTCCCGCCCGGAGCCCGGGCCCTTGACGACGACCTCCACCCGCCGGACGCCGTGCTCCATCGCCCGCCGGGCGCACGCCTCGGCGGCCATCTGCGCCGCGAACGGCGTCGACTTGCGGGAGCCCTTGAAGCCGACGTTGCCGGCCGACGCCCAGGCCAGGACGTTGCCCTCCGTGTCGGTGATCGAGACGATCGTGTTGTTGAAGGAGCTCTTGATGTGGGCCACCCCGTAGGTGACGTTCTTCCGCTCCTTGCGGCGGGGACGGCGCCCGCCGGGCTTGGGCTTGGGCATCAGTGCTTCCGAACCTTCTTCTTGCCGGCCACGGTCTTCTTCGGTCCCTTGCGGGTGCGGGCGTTGGTGTGGGTGCGCTGCCCCCGCACGGGCAGCCCCCGCCGGTGGCGGATGCCCTGGTAGCACCCGATCTCGATCTTGCGCTTGATGTCCTGGGCGGTGTCCCGGCGCAGGTCACCCTCGACCTTGAGGTTGGCGTCGATCCAGGACCGGAGTTGGGCCACCTCCTCGTCGGTGAGGTCGCGCACGCGGGTGGAGGCGTCGATACCGGTGGCCTCGCAGACGTTGTTGGCCGTCGAGCGGCCGACGCCGAGGATGTAGGTGAGGGAGATCTCCAGCCGCTTCTCGCGGGGGATGTCGACGCCGGCGATACGGGCCACGGCCTAACCCTGCCGCTGCTTGTGCCGGGGATTGGCGCAGATGACCATCACCGTGCCCTGACGGCGGATCACCTTGCACTTCTCGCAGATCTTCTTCACGCTGGGCCGTACCTTCATCGCACTCTGCCTACCTGTCTGGGCTCACTTGTAGCGATAGGTGATCCGACCCCGGCTGAGGTCGTAGGGCGTCAACTCCACCTGCACCCGGTCACCGGGCAGGATCCGGATGTAGTGCATCCGCATCTTCCCCGAGATGTGGGCCAGCACCTTGTGGCCGTTCTCCAACTCGACGCGGAACATCGCGTTGGGGAGCGGCTCGACGACCGTCCCCTCCAGCACGATGGCGTCTTCCTTGGGCTTTGGCAGGGGAGCTCCTTGTCGCTGCTTGTACGGGCTGCTGCTTGTACGGGCTGCTGCGATCCGGGACGTGCCGGTACCCCAGGCGCGGCGACGGAACCGTCGAACTGCCCGGGGACAGGCTTCCATGCTAACAGGTCGGCCCGGCTAGCCCAACCGGCACCGGCGCCCGGCTAATCTCGGACGGTCAGGACCTCGGGGCCGTCGTCGGTGACGGCGATGCTGTGCTCGAAGTGGGCCGAGAGGCGGCCGTCGGCGGTGAGGACCGTCCAGCCGTCGTCGAACAGCTTGGTGCGGGCGCTCCCCGCGTTCACCATGGGCTCGACGGCCAGGACGTGACCGACCTTGAGCTTGATCCCCTTCCCGGGCGGGCCGTAGTTGGGGACCTGGGGCTCCTCGTGCATGGCGGTGCCGATGCCGTGTCCGACGTACTCCCGGACCACGGCGAACCCCTCCCCCTCGGCGACCGTCTGGATGGCGTGGCCGATGTCGGAGATGCGGGCGCCCTTGCGCACGAACTCGATGCCGGCCAGCAGGCTCTCCCGGGTGGTCTTGATGAGGCGCTCGGCCTCGCCGCTGATGGAGCCGATCGGGATCGTGCGGGCCGCGTCGCCGTGGTAGCCGTCGATGATCGCCCCGCAGTCGATGGACAGGATGTCGCCGTCCTGGAGCACGTACGGCCCCGGGATGCCGTGCACGATGACGTTGTTGGGCGAGGTGCAGATGACGGCGGGGAAGCCGTGGTAGTTGAGGAAGTTGGACTTGGCGTTGCGGCGGGCGAGGACACCCCGCGCGACCTGGTCGAGATCGGCGGTGGTGATCCCGGGCCGGGCCGCCTTCTCGCACTCGTCGAGCATCTCCGCGACCACGCGGCCCGCCCGTCGCATCTTGGCCACCTCGGCCTTCGTCTTCAGCATCAGCGTCGCCCCCGTGCCGGGTCTGCAGGTTCGGCGAGGCGGCTCTCCGCCGCCCGCAGGAGTCGAGTGGTGACGGTGTCGGGTGCCCCCGTGCCGTCGACCGCGGCCAGCTTGTCCTTGGCCATGTACCAGGCCACCAAGGGCTCCGTCTGCTTCTCGTAGACGGCCAGCCGGCGCTTGATGGCCGTCTCGGTGTCGTCGTGGCGAGGGACCACCTTCGAACCGCAGCGGTCGCAGATCCAGTCCTGCGCCGGGGGGTTCTCGACGCTGTAGTTCTTCCCGCAGCCGGTGCACACCCGCCGCCCCTCCAGGCGAGCGAGGACGACGTCGGTCGGCACCTGGAGCTCGAGCACGAGGTCGACCCCTTCCTCGCCGAGCATCTCGTCGAGGGCCTCGGCCTGAGCCACGTTCCGGGGGAAGCCGTCGAGGACGAACCCCTCGTCGCCCACGTCGTGGCGGTCCAGGCGCTCGGCGACCACGTCGATGACCACCTCGTCGGGCACGAGCTCGCCGTGCTCCATGTACGTCTTGACCCGCCGGCCGGCCTCGGTGTCGTCCTTCACGGACGCCCGGAACATGTCGCCCGTCGACACGTGAGGAATGCCGTAGTGGCGCGCCAGGCGGTCCGCCTGGGTGCCCTTGCCCGCCCCCTGCTTGCCGAGAACCACGAGCCGACGACTCGACCCCACGTCAGGCGGCGGGGGGGCGCCCAGAACCCGAACCCGTCATGCGAGGAAGCCCTCGTAGTTGCGCATCATCAGCTGGCTGTCGATCTGCTTCATGGTCTCCAGGGCGACTCCGACCGCGATCAGGATGGTGGTGCCTCCGAACGGGAAGCTCTGGATGCCGTAGATGGCCAGGGCGATCTGGGGGATCAGGGCGATGGAGGCGAGGAAGAGCGACCCCGGGAGGGTGATGCGGTTGAGGATCGTGCCCAGGTAGCGCTCGGTGGGCGGTCCGGGGCGGATGCCGGGGATGAAACCACCCTGCTTGCGGATGATGTCCGCCTGCTGCTGGGGGTTGAACGTGATGGCCGTGTAGAAGTAGGTGAAGAAGATGATCATGAGGCCGTAGATGGAGATGTAGACGAAGTTGTCGGGCTGCACCAGGTAGTCGTTGGTGAAGTCCACGACGGCCCTCCACGGCAGCACGTTGGAGAGCAGCACGGGGAAGTAGAGCACCGAGCTGGCGAAGATGATCGGGATGACGCCGGCCTGGTTGACCTTGAGCGGGATGTACGTGCTCTGCCCGCCGTACATGCGCCGGCCGACCACCCGCTTGGCGAACTGGACGGGGATGCGACGCTGGCCCTGCTCGACGAAGACGATGGCCACGATCATGCCGATGCCCATGAGCATCACGAGGCTGAAGACGACGTTGCCGCCCTCGGCCCGGACGTTGGCCAGCTGGGCGGGCATCGTGCTCACCACGTTGGCGAAGATCAGGATCGACATGCCGTTCCCGATGCCCCGCTGGGTCACGAGCTCCCCCATCCACATGACGACTGCGGTGCCGGCCGTGATGGTGAGGACGATGAGGGCCACGTGGGGGACGTCGAAGTCCTTGACGAGGGGGGCGGCCGACGCCGTGGTCGACCCCTGCAGGAGGCCGTTGTTGAACTGGTAGGTGATGCCCGTGGCCTGGAGGATGCCCAGGCCCACGGTCATGTAGCGGGTCCACTGGGTGATCTTCTTCTGGCCGATCGCGCCCTGCTTCTGCCACTGCTCGATCTTGGGGATCACGACGGCGAGGAGCTGCATGATGATCGAGCTGGTGATGTAGGGCATGATCCCCAGCGCGAACACCGCCATCTGGGTGAGGGCCCCGCCGGAGAAGAGGTTCAGGAACCCGAGGATCCCCCCCTCCTCGGCGCTGCGCTGGAGGTCGCGAACGGCGGTGAAGTCGATGCCCGGGACGGTGACGTTCGATCCCAGCCGGTAGAGCAGGATCACGAAGAGCGTGAACAGGATCTTGTTCCGGAGGTCCGGAACCTTGAACATGTTCTTCAGGCTCGAGAGCATGAGCGCCCCTGGTCTCGCGACAGCTGGCTAGCGGTTGGTGAGGGCGTTGCCGGCGGCCGGTGGGCGGCCGTGCCCGAACGGAGGGGGGAGGACCTCAACCGTACCCCCGGCGGCGGTGATCGCCGCTTCAGCCGACCGGGAGAAGGCGTGGGCCGCGACCCGCACGGGCCGGCTCAGCTCACCCCGGCCGAGCACCTTCACGAGGCCCTGCTTGCGGACCAGGCCCCGGCCCCGGAGGGTGTCCGGGTTCACGTCGTCGCCCTCGAAGGCCTGGAGGGTGTCGAGGTTGATCACCGCGTACTCCACCCGGAACGGGTTCTTGAAGCCCTTGAGCTTGGGTACCCGGCGGGACAGCGGCATCTGCCCGCCCTCGAAGCCGACGGCGATGGTGTCGCGGGCGCCCTGGCCCTTCATGCCCCGGCCCGCGGTCTTGCCCCCCTTGCCGGCGATGCCGCGGCCGACGCGCCGGCGGGGCCGGCTCGATCCCGGAGCGGGGCGCAGGTCGTGGACCTTCATGGCGTGCTTCCCTCGCTTCCATGGC
>DASZOE010000295.1:0-10374 GCA_035550945.1 Acidimicrobiales bacterium | reverse complement strand
TTGCAGCCCCCGCAGGCCCGCTCCCCCGGTCGAGCCCTCGACGAGAAGGATGGCCTTCCCGAGCGTCGCCTGACGGGGTTCATGGGTGTGCCCCGCGAGGACGAGGGGGGTGAGGTCGCCCGCCGCGGCCGCCACCCGGGCGTCGTGCACGACGACGACGTCCACCGGGGGAGGCATGGCCCCGGCCAGCGCCGCAGCCACACGGGGCGCGGCTTCGGCAGCCTGGTCTCGCTCCACCTCCTTGCCCACGGGCTGCGACTTGTCGGGGGTGAAGCGAGGATCGCCGATTCCCCACATCCGGAGGCCGGCCACCTCCCGGGCCTCGCCGTCGAGCACGACGCTGTTCGTCTTCGCCGCCACCGCGTCCTGGGTGAGCCCGGAATCGTGGTTCCCTCGCACCCACACGTAGGGCACGCCCAGCTGGGGGATCTGGTCCAGGAGCTGGCTCTCCGGCTCACTGCCCCAATCGGTCGTGTCCCCGGTGTCGACGACGGCGTCGACGTCGAACTGGGCGACGACACGGCGCATCAGATCGAAGGCCTGGGGGTTCAGGTGGACGTCGCTCACGTGAAGGAGCCGGCTCGTGGCCTTCGAGGGGTCGAAGCTTGGGAGGTTGGCGCCGACGCCGTAGAGCGTGATGACGTTCTCCACCAGCTCGGCGAGCTGGGCGCGGTACTCGCCGAACCGCTCGATCACGGCCTCGCCGTCGCCGACCGCGTTCGTGGCGATGGTGAGGAGCACGGTGTAGTGGGGTTCGGCCAGCGCCTCCGCCTGCCAGGTGGCGAGGGTCGCGGCGAGCACTCCGGCGACCAGGACGGAGCTGACCACGCCGCCGACGAGCAGCGACCGCCAGGCAAGGGAGCTGACGAGGGCGGCGACGAGCCCTCCGAGCAGGGCCGCCAGCACCGTGCGCACGGCGAGGGCGCGTAGCGCCGCCTTGGCGTCGATGACCACGTCGGCCTCGAACCTCTCGAGAAGGGCGGGATCGCGGGCGATGGCCTCGGCCTCGTCGAGACGAAGCTCCTCCACCCGGACGTCGATCGCCAAGGGCGCGTCGTGGGTGTCGAGGCGGATCGTCCCGAGGGGCGCCAGGCTCACCCGGGTGCGCCCGTCCAGGGCGGGACGGGCCAGCAGAGTGGTGGTGAAGGGGCCGATCGGAACCTGCACGTCCGCGGCCACGACGATGCCACCCACGGCTCCCACGACCGAGAACACCACCGTCCGCAGCAGGAGGGCCCGCCGCCGGCGGGCAGCCCGACCGGCTTCGTCGTCCTCCTGCCCCGCGTCGGCGGTCACGACGAGGCGGCCCCGCGACCGGCGAGGGACCCCGGGAGGTTGCTGACTTGGTCCATGAGGCCGCTCCTTGTGCCAGCATCCTTGCATGGCCTTCGATCGCGAAGAGGCCCTGGGCCGCCTGGCCTCCGAGACCTTCGACGTGCTCGTCGTCGGCGGGGGAGTGACCGGAGCCGGCGTCGCCCTCGACGCGGCCTCGAGGGGCCTGACCACGGCGCTGGTCGAGCGGCAGGACCTCGCCTGGGGCACCTCGTCGAGGTCCTCGAAGATGGTTCACGGCGGGCTGCGCTACCTCCAACAGGGCGAGATCTCCCTGGTCCGGCAGGCCCTGGCCGAGCGCCAGACGGCGCTGCGGAACGCCCCCCACCTGGTGCGGGTGCTGCCGTTCATGATGCCGATGCACCGCCGGGGCGGGCTCATCCCCGCCCGGCTCGCCCCGCTGCTGCGCACGGCTCTCGTGTTCTACGACCTCGCCGGCGGGCGGGCGATCGGAAAGCGCCACCGCCGCCTCGGCCGGCAGGAGGCCCTCGCCCACATGCCCACGCTGACCCCCGACGAGCTCTCCCACGCGTACCTCTACTACGACGCCCGCGTCGACGACGCCCGTCTGGCCGTCGCTCTGGCCCGCACGGCGGCGCTCGACCACGGAGCCGCGGTGGCGAACTACGCGCCCGTCGTCGCGGTGAGGAAGGACGGCCGCGGTCGGGCCGTCGGGGTCACGCTCGACACCGGGGATGGGCGGCTCGACGTCGAGGCCCGGGCGGTCGTCAACTCGGGGGGCGTGTGGGTCGACGACGTGAACGTCCTGGACGAGGGCGAGGAAGCCCGGAGCATGCGGCCCGCCAAGGGGGTCCACGTGGTCGTCCCCTCCTCCCTCCTCGGCAACGACGTCGCGGTGATCATGCCCGCGGGCCGGGGCGGGTCGATCTTCGCCGTCCCCTGGGGAGACCTCACCTACGTCGGAACCACCGACGTCGACTACGAGGGAAGCTTCGACGACCTCCACTGCAACGCCGATGACGTCGGCTACCTCCTCCGGCACCTGAACGCGTCGGTCGAGACGGAGGTGACGCCGTCGGACGTCGTGGGGTCGTGGGCCGGTCTGCGGCCGTTGTTGCGGGACGCCAAGAGCGAGAAGAGCGCCGATCTCTCCCGCCGGCACCGGGTGACCCGCTCGGCCAGCGGCGTCGTCACCGTCGCCGGGGGGAAGCTCACGACGTACCGGGAGATGGCGGAGGACGCCGTCGACGAGGTGCTGCGCGGCCTCGACCGGAGCGCCAAGTGCCGGACCAAGACCCTGCCCCTCCGCGGCGCCCGGGGCCACGACCAGGTCGATCACCGGGGCCTGGGCGCCCCGCTGCGCGACCACCTGGCCACCCGGTACGGAGGAGAGGCCGACGCCGTGATCGCCATGGTGCTCGCCGACCGGGACCTCGGTCGCCCGCTCGTGCCGGGGCTCCCATACGTACGGGCGGAAGCGGTCCACGCGGTCAGGGCGGAGATGGCCGGCACCGTCGACGACGTGCTGTCGCGGCGGACCCGCGCCCGGCTGCTGGCGCGGGACGCATCGGCGGCCGCCGCCGACGACGTGGCCGCGCTGATCGGTGCCGAGCTTGGGTGGTCGGCCGAGGAGCGGCGGCGGCAGGTCGACGGCTATCGGCGGTCGGTGGCCGCCGAGCGTGAGGCCCTTCAGGCTCCGGCTCCGGTGAGGGGCCTTCTCCGCACCCGGACGCCGGAGGGTGGCTGGGTGCCCGGCGCTCGGCCCAGACCGGTGCCGTCCGGTCGGCGGCCGAGGGGCAACGGCGCCTGATGCCGAGGTTCTCGGTGGTCGCTACACCGGCGGCTGAGGGAGCGACTCGACGAGCCGGTCGGCCTCGGCCTCGGTGAAGGCCCGCATGGTCTGGGTGGTGACCGCCCCGGTCATGCCTCCCATCAGCGCGAACCGGGCCATGCTCTCGTCGTCGGGCGCCTCCAGGATCACCAGGACGTCGTACTCACCCATGATGAGGTAGGACTGCTTCCACTTCAGCCCCATGGCGGCCGCCGCCCTCTTGCCCGCCTTCCGCCCGGCCCGGGCGTCCATGATGTCGGCGGCGCCTCGTTCCGTGAACTTCATGAGCATGATGTAGGTCGCCATCCGTCCCACCTCCTCGTCGGCTCACGCGACTCTACGGCCGCCGCGGGGGTAGGATCGGAACATGGCTGTCGGCTACGACGGCTCCACGGCGCTTCTGGTCGTCGACGTCCAGAACGACTTCGCCGACCCCTCCGGGAGCCTTTTCGTCGAGGGCGGCGAGGAGGTCGTCCCGAACGTCAACCGGGAGGTCGAGCGGGCGGCGGCGGCCGGCGCCGTCGTCGTCTACACCCAGGACTGGCACCCGGAGAGCACGCCCCACTTCGAGAAGGACGGCGGCGTCTGGCCCGTCCACTGCGTGGGCGACACCTGGGGGGCCGAGCTCCATCCCGGCCTGCGGGTGGAGGAGGACGGCGAGATCGTGCGCAAGGGCACCGGTGGCGAGGACGGCTACTCGGCCTTCTCGGTGCGCGACCCCGAGAGCGGCGAGGTGTCGGCCACCGGTCTCGACGGCATCCTCGAGCAGCGGGGCACCCAGCGGGTCGTCATCGTGGGCCTGGCCACCGACTACTGCGTCAAGGAGACGGCCCTCGACGCCGCGAACCGAGGGCTGCCGGCCACCGGCCTGCGGGATGCGGTCGCGGCCGTCGACCTGGAGCCGGGCGACGGCGAGCGGGCCCTGGAGGAGATGGCCCAGGCCGGCGTGGAGCTCGAGTAAAACCCCCGGATCAGGCCTGGATGCCCAGGCCCCGGGCGCTCTCGCTGTCGATGTCGTCGCGGCTCGAGGGCCGGACCAGGTCCTGCAGCTCGAAGGCGGTGAGCGTCTCCCGCTCGCTGAGCTCGTCGGCGATCCGCTGCAGGTCGTCGGAGTTGTCGCCGAGGATGGTGCGGGCCGCCTGCTCGGCGCGGAGGAGGAGCTCGCGCACCTCCTTGCCCCCGTGCCGGTCGTCGGGCCCCCGCTTGGGGTCCTCGCCGTGCCCGGCCAGCTCGAAGCGGCCGGTCATGGCCAGCCGCTCCACCATGCGGCGGGCGAGGGAGGCGGCGTTCTCCAGGTCGTCCTCGGACCGCGTGCTGGGCTGGCCGAAGGTGTTCATCTCCGCGGCCCGCCCGCCCATGAGCACGATGAGCTGGGCCATCAGCTCCCGCTTGGTGAGCACCTCACGGTCGTCGGCCGAGAACCAGGGCGAGCGCTGGAAGGCGCCCGAGCGCTTGACGATGGACACCCGGGAGGGGGGCTTCACCCCCCGCAGGAGGATGGAGAGCAGGGCGTGGCCGGCCTCGTGCACGGCGACCAGCTGCTTCTCGTCCTCCGTCATCAGGCGGTTGCTCTGGGTGCCGGCGATCACCCGGCTGCACGCCTCGTCGACGTCTTCGGGGGCCACCCGGTCTCGGTGGCGGCGGGCGGCCAGGAGGCTGGCCTCGTTCACGATGTTGGCCAGCTCGGCGGCGCTGAGGCCGGCCGTGTTGGTGGCCACCTCCGCCCAGTCGACGCGGCGGGAGGTGGGCCGCCGGGCGGCGTGGAGCATGAGGATCCGCTCGCGGCCCTCGCGGTCGGGGCGGTCGACCTGGATGCGGCGGTCGAAGCGGCCGGGCCGGAGGAGGGCGCCGTCGATGAGCTCGGGGCGGTTGGTGGCGCCGATCACGAGCACGCCGGTGGAGCCCGCGAACCCGTCGAGCTCGACGAGGAGCTGGTTGAGCGTGTGGTCGAACTCGCGGTCGCCGGCGGCGTCGGCGCTGCGGAGGCGGCCGATGGCGTCGAGCTCGTCGATGAAGATGATCGACGGGGCGTCCCGCTTGGCCGCTTCGAAGAGCTGGCGGACCCGTGCCGCCCCGAGGCCCACGAACTTCTCCACGAAGCTGGTGGCCGACACGAAGTAGAAGGGCACACCCGCCTCGCCGGCCAGGGCCCGGGCGAGAAGGGTCTTGCCGCAGCCGGGGAGACCGTAGAGCAGGATGCCCTTGGGGAGGTCGGCGCCCAGGGCCTGGAACCGTTGGGGATCGGCCAGGTACTCCTTGACCTCCCGCAACTCGGCGATGGCCTCCTCGAGGCCGGCGACGTCGGCGAAGGTGACCACCTGGTGGGTGGCGCTGACGTCTTCGGCCTTCCCGACCTGGAACGGGGTCTCCCGGTCACCGCTGGTCGCCGGGACCTTGGCGGCGCCGGAGCGCTTGAAGCGAGACAGGCCTCGCCCAGGGTTGGTCATGCGGAGAGCCACGATAGTCGCCCCCAGGATGACGACGAACGACGCCACCACCTCGGGCCGGGTGAGGAGGCTGCTGGCGATCAATCCGGGCACCCTGTCGCTCCCTGACCGCTGACGGGTGGAGGTCCGCCCGGAGGCGGAGAAGCGGGGGCTACAGGATCGCGCATGGAACGGGCCCGCGCCACGCGCGCCGGGGAGAGGTCGGGAGCCCGACCGGTGAGGCGTCCCGGCCGTGGTAGACGTGGGCCGTGGCACCGCTGGCACCTCCGGCCGTCGGCTCGGGCTCGGGTCTGCTCCGATTCATCCGGTACGCCTTCATGCCCAACCATCTGGGTTACTGCGGCGGGCGGTCCTCCGAGGTGCTGCTCGAGCACGGTTCGGAGGGCAGGGCCGACAGCCGGCTGACGCCGCTGCTGACCGAGTTCAGCGGCGCCGTGCCCTACCTGCGCACGATCGCCGGGGCCAACGGCATCGCCGACCCCTTCGACCTCCGGGTGGTCGAGGCGTACTGGCTGGGCAACGACCTCCTCGCCCGGGTGGAGGCGGCCGACCTGTACCGCTCCCTGGAGGAGCGTTTCGGCCGCCAGCTGCCCGCGGGCGTGCGCGAGCAGGTCATGCGAAAGCCACCGCAGGGGGCGAAGCCCTACCACCTGTTTCATGTCGTCGACGTCTACCGCCACCTTGAGAGCGAGGTGGTGGGAATGGCCGCCATGGAAAACTGTCGTGTCAGCTGGGGACAGGTGACAATGGTCGACAAGACGTCCCTTGTCGTGCAACGCCGGCCCCTGGTGCTCATCGAGGGCAAGCTGGCCCTGGGGGAGCCCCGGGCCGAGCCCGTGGCCCGGGAGGTGCTCGAACGGGGCTTCGTCGACGCCGTCGACGTCGGCGACTGGATCTCGATCCACTGGGGCTGGGCCTGCGAGGTCCTGACCGAGCGCCAGCGGGCCGACCTCGAGCGCTGGACCACCCATCACCTGGCCCTGGCCAACCAGACGATCTGAGGTTGCGGGAGGCGGCGGGCCGCCAAACCTAGAAGTTGACCACCGCGTTCTGCTCGGGGGCGGGTGCCAGGGGCGGCGTGGACCCCCGGGGCTTCGGCGGGCCGGCGTTCACGATGGCCACCCTGGTGCCGGTGTTGACCCGGCCGAAGAGGTCCATCTCGTCCTCTTCGTTCATCCGGATACATCCATGGGACGCGCTGAAGCCGATGGAGCTCCGGTCGGAGGTGGCGTGGATGAGGATCCCCGAGGCGTTGAGGGCAAGGGCCCGGGTCCCCAGGGGGTTGTTGGGCCCGGGGCCGATCCGGGGTGGCATGTTCCGCGCCCAGGCGCTGCCCGGGTTCACCCAGGTGGGGTTCACCAGCTTCTGCACGACCTGCCAGGTACCGGTAGGCGTGGGGTAGTCGGCCGTCCCGGTGGCCACCGGCCAGGACTTGGCGATGCGGCCGTTCTCGTAGAGGTAGAGCATGTTCTCGCCGGTGCGGACGAGGATCACCTTGGCCACTGCGTCGGCGCCCACCGCGGGCTCGAGAGTGTTGGTGACCAGGCGCACCGAGGAGTCGCGGCGGTTGGCGGCGTCGAGAACGGCGGTACGGGACTTGTCCAGGTCGAGCTCCCGGCCCGTCTTCGGGGGGCTGATCGTGACCCATCCCGAGGTGGCGTCGACCTTGGCGTCCTTGGGCTCGACGGCCACCGCCTCCGCGGCGCGGGACAGGAGGCTGGACACCTCGCCGTCGCCCCACGCGGGCGCCAGGGCCACGTTGACCGCCCCGCCGCCGAACAGGCGCCGCCAGACCCGGGAGACGATGTTGCCCTCCTGCGACCGGTCCATGGCCTTGCGGACGGCCCGTGGGACGTCGACCTTCAGCCCGAGGTCCCACGCCGTCGTCTCCGCCTGGAAGTCCTCGGCCTCCACCCGGATGGGCCGGTGGAGCGGGTCCTCGACCGCGGTCCGGACCGCTTGGACGGCCTCCTCGTACCGCATGCCGCCCACGGGCACGCCGCCCACGACGGTGTCCTCGAGCAGCTTCTTGGAGGTCGCGCCGTCGTAGCTGACGGCCCAGACGCCCGCGCCGGCCACGAGGGAGACGGCGACGACGAGGGAGATGACGAGAACGAGGTGGCGGCGGATGAAGCTCAATCGACTGCTCCGTCTGCTCCGTCTGCTCGGGCTGGTCCGCCCGCGTGGCAGAACCCCGCCGGCCGTGCTGGTACCACGACGAGATCCTATAGGACCGTTGGGGCGCCGTCAGGGGGTCGTGAAAGGCGCCGGTGCGGCCCCCGGGCCGCGCCCGGGCCGTGGGTTGAAGGACCGGCGCGCGGGGAACCAACTTTCCCGTGCGCGTGGCCCTTTCCGTCTTCCTGCCCCGTGACCGGGCGAGCATCCCCGTGTCCCGCCACATCGTCTGGGACGCCCTGCGGGAGATCGGCGTGGCCGACGACTGCGCCCACGACGTCGCCGTCGCCCAGAGCGAGGCCTGCACCAACGTGGTCGACCACTCGGGCCCCGGCGACGAGTACGAGGTGAGTGTCGAGATCGACGGAGAGCGCTGCACCATTCGGGTGGTCGACACCGGGCGGGGCTTCGACGAGAGCGTCGTCGAGGACGGGGCCGCCGCCGACGCCGAACGGGGCCGCGGCATCCAGCTCATGAAGGCGCTCGTGGACCGCGTGCACTTCCGGTCCGACGCCGGGACGGGGACCGCCGTCCACCTCGAGAAGACCCTCCGCTTCCGCGAGGGGGCGGTGTTCGCCGACCGGAGAGGCCGCCCCGGGGAGTAACCGACTCAGCGGGTGGAGCGCCTGGCCGGCCGGGGCGCGTCCGCCGCCCGCCGTCGCCGCAGGAGGACGAGGACGGCGACCGCGACCACGGTCACCAGCACCGCCACCGTGACCGTGACGGCGACGCTCGTCCCCGACCCGCCGCCGACGTCGCCCTCGGGTTCCGTCGCGGCCGCGGGCTCGGTGACGACGACCGTCCCGGTCATCGTGGAATGGATCTCGCAGCGGTAGGTGAACGTCCCCACCCGTTCGATGATCACGGGGTAGACCTGACCGGCCGCGAGCCGACCGGACGACCCCACCCCCAGCGCCCGGTCGTCGAAGCTGACGGTGTGCTCGACGCCCTCGTCGCGCATCAGGAAGTTCACGTGGGCGTGAAATGCCGGGAAGTCGGGTTCGCCGGCCTCCGCCTCGCCCGTCCCCGTCTCGGGCGAGAACGCCATGTCGGCGATGGGGACCTCGGCCGTGCCCGCCCGCGCCGGGGTCGCGACCCAAGTCAGCATCACGCCCAGCACGGCGACAGCGACGGCCGCGGTCGCGCGCCCCGGGCGGACCGTGGATCCCCGCGCAGATGTCGACACCCGGCGTGACGGTAACAGCCCGGGGGCCGGCCGTAGGCTTGGGCCCTCGGCGGGGGGCCGGTCCGAGTCATTCCGGAGGAGACTGCGTCGTCGTGCGCTCGCGTTCCCGAATCGCCCGAGGGCTGGCGGCCGGCCTGGCCGTGGTCACCTCGGCCCTCGCCGTTCCGTCCCGGGCGGGGACACCGGTCGCGCCGAACGACCCGCTCTTCGCCCGCCAGTGGAATCTCCCCCTGATCCAGATCCCGGAGGCCTGGGAGGTGTCGAGGGGGGCGGGGGCGACCGTGGCCGTGCTCGACACGGGCGTCGCCTACGAGGACCACAACGATGGGCGGTACTCGTACCGGAAGCTGCCCGGCTTCGTCCGGACGAGGTTCGCCCCCGGCTACGACTTCGTCGACGGCGACGAGCACCCGAACGACAACCTCGGTGCGGACCCGGCGCGGGCGGCTCACGGCACCCACGCCGCTGCGGTGATCGCCGAGACGACCGACGAGGGAGAAGGGACGGCCAGCGTGGCCCCCCGGGCGACGATCATGCCGGTGCGGGTCCTCGACTGGGACGGGAACGGCGAGGTGGCGGCGATCGCCGCCGGCATCCGGTTCGCCGCCGACCACGGGGCCCAGGTGGTGGTGATGAGCCTGGCCGGGACGGACACCGGACCCGTCGCCGAGGCGGTGACGTACGCCGCCGGCAGGGGGGTCGTCCTCGTCGGGCCCAGCGGCAACCAGGGCGCGCCCGAGATCCGCTTCCCGGCCTCCCACCCGGATGTGATCGCGGTCGGGGCGGTGACCGCCGACAAGCACCGGGCGTATTACTCCAACTACGGAGCCGGCCTCGACCTGGTCGCTCCCGGCGGCGACCTCCGCCAGGACATCACCGGCGACGGCGAGCCGGACGGCATCCGTCAAGGGACCTTCGTCGAGACGCTCGACGGCTTCTGCTTCTGCCAGAAGGAGGGCACCTCGTCGGCCGCGCCCCACGTCGGGGGCGTCGCCGCCCTGCTGATCGCGTCGGGGCTGGCCACCACGCCCGCCCAGGGCCGCCACGCCCTCGTCTCGTCCGCCCTCGACCTGGGAGCTCCCGGTCCCGATCTCATCTTCGGCGCCGGCCTGGTGCAGGCCTCGGACGCCATTGCCGCGGCGGCGGCAGTGGCCGCCGACCTGTCGGTGGCCGTCGACTCGCCGAGCCCACCGTCGCCCGACGTCCCGGTGACCGCCACCCTCACCGTCGCCAACGCCGGTCCCGCCCTCGCCACCGGCGTGGTCCTCGCCGACACGCTCCCCCCGGGCACGACGGTCACCTCGGCGACGGCCAGCCAGGGATCGTGCCTCACCGCAGGGGTGACCGTGACGTGCGACCTGGCCGAGCTTCCGGTCGGCGCCCGGGCGACGGTGACCATCGTGGCCACCGGCCCGGGCGAGCTCCGCCACGACGCCTCAGTC
>DASZOE010000294.1:0-3791 GCA_035550945.1 Acidimicrobiales bacterium | reverse complement strand
GGGTCGACCTGGGCGGTACCAAGTGTCTCGGTGTGGTCCTCGCCGACGGCGCGGTCGTGGCCGAGGCGAGGGTTCCCACGCCCAAGGGAGCCGATCCCGTCCTCTCCTCGATCGCGGGGCTGGTCGAGGAGCTCGGCGGGGAGCTCGCCATCGAGGCCGTGGGGGTCGGCCTCCCCGGGCTGGTCGACCGCCAGGGCGTGCTGCGGTTCGCCCCGAACCTGGCCCTGGGCGGGGCGGGCCTCGACGACGTCGTCCTCGTCACCTTGGGCACGGGCATCGGCGGCGGCATCGTCACCGACGGCTCCGTCGAACGGGGTGTCCACGGCTTCGCCGGCGAGGTGGGACACATGGTGGTCGACCCCCACGGTCCCCCCTGCCCGTGCGGGCAACGCGGCTGCTGGGAGCGCTTCGCCTCGGGGAGCGGCCTCGGCCGCCTGGCCCGGGAGGCGGCCCACGCCGGCCGTGCCAGCCGCGTCGTCGAGCTCGCCGGCGGCGACCCCGAAGCGGTACGGGGCGAGCACGTGACCGCGGCGGTGGACGAAGGCGACGCCGAGGCCGCCGACGTGCTGGCCCGATTCGCCTGGTGGCTGGCCCTGGGCCTGGCCAACCTCGCGAACATCTTCGACCCGGAGGCGTTCGTGCTGGCGGGGGGCCTCGTCCGCGCCGGCGAGGCGCTGCTCGTCCCGACCCGCACGAGCCTCCGCGACCTCCTGCCCCGACAGCGTCCGGAGGTCACCGTCGTCCCCGCCATCCTGGGTGAGAGGGCGGGCGCGGTGGGCGCCGCCCGCCTGGCTGCCACCCGTTCTCCGTAGCGGCCCTCTCGGTGCGCGTCGGGATCACGCTGCCCCAGTTCCGGGACGACGCCGAGCCCGCGCTGGCGGTCGCCCGCGCCGCCGAGGCTGTGGGGTTGGACGGCGTCTTCGTCTTCGACCACCTGTGGCCGCTGGGCCAGCCCGACCGGCCCGCGCTGCACTCACACGTCCTCCTCGGCGCCCTGTCGGCGGAGACCGAACGGGTGACGCTGGGACCCTTGGTGGCCCGGATGGGCCTCGTTCCGAACGCGGTCCTGGTCCACGCCCTGGCCACCCTCCACCGCATGCTCGGGCCCCGCCTCCTCGCGACCCTCGGCACCGGCGACGCGGGCAACCGGGCCGAGAACGAGGCCTACGGCGTGGGTTACGCGCCGGCCGCCGAGCGGGTGGCGGCGTTGCTCGACTGCCTGCGCCGCCTCCGTGCCGGCGGCGTCCCCACCTGGGTCGGAGGACGCTCACGCGCCGTGCGCCGTGCCGCGTTGGAGTCCGACGGATGGAACCGCTGGGGTGTGGACGCGGCGACGTTCGCGGCCGAGGTGGCCGCGTTCCGGGAGCTCGGGCCACTGCGTTCGGGCCACGCGGGCCCGCCACTGCGTTCAGGCCACGCAGGCCCGCCACTGCGTTCGGTCCACGCAGGCCCGGAGGTGAGTTGGGGCGGCCAGGTCCTCGTGGGCCGGACGGAGGCCGAGGCAGCCGAGAAGCTGGCCCGGATCGGGGCCCGCCCCGCCCTCGTGCACGGCACCGTTGCCGACCTGACCGGGCACCTGGCCGCCCTCGCCGACGCCGGCGCGTCGTGGGCGGTGTGCGCCCCGCTCGACGTGGGGACCGACCCCGAGACGGTGGAATTGGTGGCCGAGGCTGCAGCCCCCCTCCGGTAGCCTCGTCCCGAGATGGAGTTCCGTCGCATCAACGCGCTGCCGCCGTACGTCTTCACGATCATCGACGGGCTCAAGATGGCGGCACGGCGGGCCGGCGAGGACGTCATCGACCTCGGGTTCGGCAACCCCGACATCGCCTCGCCCGACATCGCCGTCGAGAAGCTGGCCGAGGCCGCCCGCAACCCCCGCAACCACCGGTATTCCTCGAGCCGGGGGATCCCCAAGCTCCGGGCCGCGGCGGCGGCGCTGTACGAGCGCCGCTTCGGCGTCGAGCTCGAACCCGACACCGAGATCATCAACACGATCGGCGCCAAGGAGGGCCTGTCCCACCTCATGTGGGTGCTCCTGGGGCCGGGCGACACCGCGCTCGTGCCGACTCCGTCGTACCCGATCCACATCTATGCCCCGCTGTTCGCCGGCGCCGACGTCCGCCAGGTGCCCCTCGGGCGCGAGGAGGACTTCTTCGCCAACCTCATCGACGCGTGGGAGAACGCCTGGCCCCGCCCCCGAGTGATCGTCCTTTCGTTCCCCCACAACCCCACGACGACCTGCGTCGACGTGGCCTGGCTCCAGCGGGTCGTCGACTTCGCCCGCGAGCACCAGGTCATCCTCGTACACGACTTCGCGTACTCCGACACCGCCTTCGACGGGTACTCGCCCCCCTCGATCCTCCAGGTCCCGGGGGCCAAGGAGGTGGCCGTCGAGCTCTACACCCTCACCAAGTCGTTCTCGATGGCCGGCTGGCGGGTCGGCTTCTGCGTCGGGAACCCCCAGATCGTCCAGGCCCTGGCCAAGCTCAAGTCGTATCTGGACTACGGCACCTTCCAGCCCATCCAGATCGCCGCCATCGTGGCCATGAACGAGGCGTCCGACTACCCGAAGGCGGTCAACGAGGTCTACTGGAGCCGCCGCGACGCCCTGTGCGACGGCCTGGCCCGCATCGGGTGGGAGGTCGAGCGGCCCAAGGCCACCATGTTCGTCTGGGCCCCCATCCCCGAGCCCTACCGCGAGATGGGCTCGCTGGAGTTCGCCTCCTTCCTGGTCCGGGAGGCGAAGGTCGCGACCTCGCCCGGCGTCGGCTTCGGGCCGCTGGGCGACGGCTACGTCCGGTTCGCCCTCATCGAGAACGAGAAGCGCATCGGGCAAGCCGTGCGCAACCTCCGGAGGGCCCTCACGAAGTTGTAGAAGCTTTGTGTATCCAGGAATGGCCTGCGCGAGTCTGAGGGTAGGAAGAGGGCGCCCCTCACAGGGCGTCGGGGGTCTGTCTCGCGGAGGAAGAACGATGTTCGCTCGGGGAGCCGAGCGCCGGCTGCGGCCGTCGCCCGGTCTGGCGTCAAACCTGTTCCGCTGCTCCAAGTGCGCGGCCCCCCTCGAGCTCGAGCGGGTGCTCGGCGTGGACGTGGAGCGGGGCCCCAACGGCGTCACCGGCTACGTCGTCTTCCAGCACCACTGCCCGTGCACGCCCGATGCGGTGCGAGCGAGCCGCTCCTGGGCCACCCACGCCGCCTTCGTGGCCCTCTTCGGCAGCCAGCCGTGGCTGCCCTACCGGTCTCCCTTCCGCTTCGAGGCCGTGGCCGACGACGATCCCCTCCTCGGGCGGTGGCGCTGGGAGCTCGAGCAGGTGGCCGACGCCCACGAGTTCCTGCTCTTCCTCGACGACGGGTCGGGCGGTCGCTCGGCGGCCTGATCCCGCCCCGGTAATCACATCGTCGCCGGCCCGAAACCGGCCGTTCACGCGCCGGCCGTAGGGTCCCGGGCCGTGGAGACCTACCTCGTCCGCGTCTGGCTCCCCGACCGGCCGGGCGTCCTCGGCGCAGTCGCGAGCCGCATCGGGGCCGTGCGGGGTGACGTCGTCGGCATCGACATCCTCGAGCGAGGGGCGGGGCGGGCCATCGACGAGCTGGTCGTGGTCCTGCCCGACGCGGCCCTGATGCCACTGCTGCTGTCGGAGATCAACCAGGTCGACGGCGTCGACGTCGAGGACGTGCGGTCCGCGCCCGAGCACCTCCAGGACCCACGCCTGGACGCCCTGGAGACGGCCGCCGCCCTCGCCGCCGCGCCGTCGTCGTGCGCGCTCCTCGATCTCCTCGTCGCCCGGGCC
>DASZOE010000293.1:0-4690 GCA_035550945.1 Acidimicrobiales bacterium | reverse complement strand
CGTCAACGCCGCGTCCGACACCCCGTTCCGCGTCGCGGTGGGCGGCCACCGCATGACCGTCACCCACACCGACGGCTTCCCCGTCGACCCCGTCACCGTCGACGCCCTGGTCATCGGGATGGCCGAGCGCTACGACGTGCTCGTCACCGTGGGCGAGTCGGGCGCCATCCCCCTGGTCGCGGTGGCCGAGGCCAAGGGCAACGAAGCTATGGGGGTGATCCGCTCGGGTCCGGGGACCGCTCCCCCACCCGGCGTGCGTCCCGCCGAGCTCACCCGCCGGGTCCTCGCCCTCTCGGCGCTGCGCGCCGCCCCCGCCGTCCGCCTACCGAGGGGCCGCCCCGACCGGCTCTACGAGGTCGTCCTGGGGGGCGGCGGGGACGACTACGTGTGGACGATCAACGGGGAGCCCCACGGCCACGACGGCGCGCCGCTCCGCGTCGAGGAGGGGGAGCGGGTGCGCCTCGCGTTCGAGAACCGGACGGTCATGTTCCACCCCATGCACCTGCACGGCCACACGTTCCAGATGGTGCGAGCGGGCGTGGCCGGAGCCCGCAAGGACACCGCCATCATCCGGCCCGACGAGACGGTCACCGTCGACTTCGTCGCCGACAACCCCGGCCAGTGGATGCTGCACTGCCACAACCTGTACCACCAGGAGGCGGGGATGATGACGACCGTGTCCTACGTGACCGACGGCGCCTGACGGGGCACCGACCTCGGTTGACGCCGCCCGCCCCGGGTACCATCGGATCGTGCGCAGGGACGAGATCGTCGAGGTGGTCGAGGTGAAGCCGGTCACGGTCGGGGACGTCACCGACGACCGGGGCGAGCCGGTACCGGTCGAGCCGACGCCCCGCCCGGAGCCGGTCAGAGCTTGACGGCGGTCCCGCCGCTCTCCAGGCGGGACGAGCCGGTGGTGGCCTGGAAACGGGCCCAGGTGCTGCTGCGCCCCGACAGTCCCGAGGTGCGCTTCGCGGGCACCGTCCGCACCGACCTGCCGTACCGGGCCGACGACGTGTTCCACTGCCGGCTCGGCCATCGCCGTCTCGATCCCGAGTGCTCGTGTGGCTTCTACGCCCTCCCCGACCGCCTCGCGGTGCCCCACAGCGTGCTGACCACCGCTGTCGTGGAGGTCGAGCTCGAGGGCCGGGTCGTCCGGCACCGGGCCTGCCTCCGCGCCGAGCGCCAGCGCGTCCGCCTGATCACCTTCGACGGCTGGTGCTCGTACTGCACAGGGGTCGCCGCGGCGGTGGCCGGGGTGCAGTCGTCGTGGCCCGAGCTGCCCCCGCCGTGGCTGCGGGCCGTTCCCGTGTGCGACCCCCACCGCTGCCTCTTCCCGCTGGTGGTCACCGGCGACGCGCTGGCTCTGGCCACGGGGGCGCCGGTGGCCTGGGACCGGGCGTCGGAGTCACGCGCCTCCCGGTCGCTCCGGCGCGTCTACCGGACGGCCAGGGGCGTCCCCCGCCGCTCCGGGCGCTGACGCCTCCGCCGTCGCCTTCTGGCGCTCGGTGTCGGACGCCCCATCGTCCGCATCCGGTCGGGAGCGCTTCCGGCGTACCAGCCGCCGCAGTCGCCCGAGCAGGCTGGGGTGGTCCGACACGTAGGGCTCCTCGCCCCAGCGGAACTGCATGTACAGCTGCTTGGCGGCGCCCGCCACCGGCGTGGCCACGAGGGCACCGGGCACACCGGCCGCCGCGCCACCGACGAGCGCGGCCAGCATCGTCGTCGGCGGCGTCACGTCGACGGCGGGCCCGATGATGGCGGGGCTGATGACGTGGTTCTCGAGGTTCATGTACAGCACGTAGAGGCCGACGACGACGAGGAACACCAGTGGGCCCTGGGTCAGGGCCAGCAGGCCGAGCAGGGCCCCGCCGAGGAACCCGCCCACCTGGGGGATGAGGTCGGTGAGCATGGCCCACACCGCGGCCAGCGGCGCGAGGGGGACCCCGAACACGAGGCAGAGGGTGAGCACCACCGTGCCCATGAGGGCGGCGACGGCCAGCGAGCCGCCGAAGTACTGGGCGATGGCCATGTAGAGCACCCGCCCGATCTGGTCGGCCTCGTCGAGCCACCGGAGGGGCAGCAGCCGGCGCACCAGGTGGGTCAGGTGCTCGCCGTCGAGCAGCACCGCCAAGGCCAGGGTGACGACCAGCAACGCGGTGAGGGCGCCGCCCACCAGGCTGTCCACCGTCGAGCTGATGCTCTCGTCGCTGAGCTGGGAGGGGAGGTCGCGGACGGCCTTCTCGACCTCACCGGCGGCGTCACGCTGCTCCAACCACGAGCCCACCAGTGGAAGGTCGTAGAACTGGCGGACGGTGGCCGGTAGATCGGACGAGATCTCGCCGGCCTGGTCGACCGCCCTCGGGCCCATCACCACCACCAGCGCGCCGACCAGGGTGAAGACGCCACCCATCACGAACACCACCGCCCGGGATCTCGACCAGTTCCACCTTCGGCGGACGGAGCCGACCAGAGGGTCGAGCGCCAGGCCGAGGATCACGCCGATCGCGATGGTGGCCACCGCGGACCCCGAGGCCTGGAACACGCGGAGCACGCCGGCGGCCAGGAGGAGGCCGAAGACGATGTACAGGAAGGCCACCGGCTCCAGCACCAGGGTCCTCGGGGACCCGGGGTCGCGAGGAACCATCGGGTTACCGTAGACCGGTGGCCGTAGACGCCGAGGCCCACCGGCCTCGTCCGGGCGACGTCCTGCGCGTCCGACCGACGCTCGGGTCGACCCTCCTCGTGATCGGCGCCATCGGGGTCGCCTTCGTCCTCGGCAACGTGCTCGTCGCCGCCCGCCGCACCCTCGCCTGGACCTTCGCCACGGTCGTGGTCGCCTGGCTCCTCTCGGCCGTCATCGCCCTGCTCAGCAGGTGGATGCGTCGGTGGATCGCCGTGATCCTGACCATCCTCGCCGTGGTGGCCCTCGCCGCCGGAACCTGGGTCGGGGTGATCGCCAACCTCCGCACCGAGGCACGCCGCGTCCGCACGTCGCTCCCCGCCGCCGCCGAGAGGCTCGAGCGTCGCTACGACGCCGCCGCCGAGTTCCGCCTCGCCGAGCGGGTCGACTCCTTCGTCCGCGACATCGACCGGCGGGTCAGCACCGGCGCGGCGGTGTCCAAGGCCGCCGGCACCGTCCCCACCTACTTCGTCACCGGTGTGCTCCTGCTCTTCCTCGTCGCCTACGGGCCGCGCTATCTCGCCGGGGCGCTGAGCCAGATCCGCGATCCCGGCCGGCGGAGGATGGTCGCCGAGGTGTTCTCACGCGCCGCGGACCGCGCCCGGACCTACGTGTTGACCACCCTGGCCCAGGTCGCGCTGCTCGTGGGGTTGACGTCCCTCGTGTTCTACGCCGTCGACCTGCCCGCGCCCTTCGTCCTCGGGCTGATCCTGGGCTCCCTAAGCGCCATCCCCTACATCGGCGCAGTGCTGGGCGGTGTGCCCGCCGTGCTGCTGGCCTCGGCCGACCCCGACGAGCGCGTGCTCTTCGCGGTCGTGGCCATGGTGGTCACCGTACAGGTCGCCGAGGGCCTGCTCCGCCGCCACGTCGACCCCCGTACCGTCCGCGTCGGCCCCGCGCTGGTGCTGATCGTGGCCATCATCGGGTTCCAGCTGTACGGCTTCGGCGGCGCCGTGTACGCCGCCATCGCCCTCGTCTTCGTTCTCGCCCTCCTTGACTCGTGGTCGATGCTCAGGGGCGGCTCCGACGCCGGGACCGACGCCGATGTCCAGGCCGGCGGCGAGCTGGAGCCGGCAGCCCTCGGGGAGGGTTCGTAGCAGCCGCCGTCTCCGGGTTTTGGGTCGACCCCAAACCGGCCGTGCGCGTCGAGCCAGGGTTTCGCGCCGCGCCGAGCCTGGGTACGCGTAAGGACGTCAAGCACCTAGCGAGGAGAGTCGCGATGCCCCAAGTCGACGAGTCCGGCAATCCCGTCACCGACGACCCGACCCTTGAGGACGAGGAGCAGCGGGGCGGCGACGGCAGGGGCCCCTTCGTGAACGCCGCCGAGGCACCGGGCGAGGGCACCGGCGTCTCGACCGGCCCGAACGAGCCCCGCGAGGCCCAGCCCGGCGCCACCCAGGGTGAGGGCGGCAACCTGGGCGGGCCGGACGCAAGCGGCAGCGCCGGCTAGCCAACCAACCACAACCCGGTTCTCACATCGAATTCGGGCCCGGTCGCGGCGACGGCTGGGTCCGAGGCGCGTGGCGGGCCCCTTCACCCCCGTCCCTCCTCCGTTTCCGGGCCGAACCCCGGCCCGAGGACGTCGGGGAGCTCCTCGGCGTCGGGCGGAGCGGGGCCCGAACCGGCGGCCGCCGCCAACAGGTCGACGGCGGCGACGATGCCGCCGGCCAGGTCGCCGCGGGCGAACTGGCGGGTCATGGTCGCCACCGCCAGCTTCGACGTCGCGTCGTCGACCCGGGTCCGGGCCTCGGGAGCGGTGACCACCTCCACCCGGTGCCGCACTGGCTCCACCAGCACCAGCACGGCGGGAAGGGTGTGCAGGCCTGCCTCGACGAACAGCGCCTCGGCCTGGGCCCGTGTGTCCTCCTCGCCAGGCCCCACGTAGACGCAGAGCTGGAGCCCGGTCGCCTCCTCGGCCTCGTGCACGGCGCGCTCCACGACCCGGCGCTGGCGCCGGGTCAGCGGGCGCACGTCACCACGAGCCACTGGCACCTCCTCCTCCGAAGC
>DASZOE010000292.1:0-1937 GCA_035550945.1 Acidimicrobiales bacterium | reverse complement strand
GCCGCGGCGCCTCGGGCCGCTACTGGGATCGCCTGGCGGAGGTGGCGGGTGGCTTCGCGGGGGTCGCCCCCGACCTCTTGGGCTTCGGTCGCTCGCCCAAGCCGGCCGCCTCCTCCTACTCAGTGGACGAGCATCTCGATGCCCTGGCACCGCTGCTCGAGGCCCCGACCGTCGTGGTCGGCCACTCCACCGGCGCCATCCTGGCCGGGGCGCTGGCGGCACGGGAGCGGGAGCGCGTGGCCGCCCTCCTGCTCATGGGCCTCCCCGCCTTCGGCGACGAGGCCACGGCCCGGGCCGAGATCGGCCGCCTGGGCCTGCTCGCCCGCCTGACCGTCGAGGGCAGCGACATCGCCCGCCTGGTGTGCCAGGCCATGTGCCTGCTGCGGCCCCTGGCGGTGACGCTGGGGCCGCTGGTGATCCGCGACCTTCCCCCGGCGGTCGTGGCCGACGGCGCCCGCCACACCTGGCCCTCCTACAGCCGCACCTTGGACCGCGTGGTGGTCGGTCACCGCCCCCTCCCGGACCTCGTCGACGCCGGTGTCCCGACGGTGGTCGCCCACGGGCGGCGGGACCTCGTGGCACCCGTCGCCCTCGCCGAGGCGTTGGTGGCCGCCGCCCGCCAACGCGGCGCCCCGGTGGAGCTCCGCCTCCTCGAAGGCGACCACCACCTGGCGGTGCGCCGTCCGGAGGCGCTGGCCGCCGTCCTGCGCCAGCTCCGCTCGCCCTCTGGCACCGGCGATGGGGAGGGCGGACCCTCCCGCCGGTGAGATCGGCGGGCGGACCCGGGGAGTTCCCCCACCAGTGGCCGGTCACTCGCCGTCGGAGCCGGGTGGGCGGAGGGCGGCGGCCGGCGGCAGCCGTGCGCGTTGGTGCCGTGCACACGACCGGTCACCCCCTCGCGCAGCATTTGCCCCGGTGGACCCCGGGTAGGCTGGGTCCGACATGAAGCGCGCACTGGTGGTCGCCCTGGTCGTCGCCGTGCTGTTCACCGGCGTCCCCGTGCTGATGGTGATATCGGGGACCAGCTGCGCCGACTGCGGCCTCGCCATGATGGTTGCGAGCGCCTGCGTGCTCGCCGTCCTGGCCGCCCTGGTGGCCTTCGTGTTCGCGCCGTTCGGGGTCCCGCTGCGATCCCGCGCCGCGGTTCTCCCCAGCCTTCTCGCCGCCTCCGGTCTCGACCGACCTCCCCGCCTGGCCTGAGCGCGCCCCGGCGCGCTCCCGACGCGCCCCCGTCGGGGCGCGCAAAGGCTCACCGCCCTCTTCTGAGGGCTGACGAGGAGGAGAAATGGAACGGTCCCTACCAGTGGTGCGGCTGCTTGTCGTCGCCGTCGCGCTCATCGCCGCCTTCGGCATCGGCTTCGCCGTCGCCACCGCCTCTGCCGACCAGGGCGATCCCGCGGACGAGATGCGCCGGATGCACGCCCAGATGCACGCCCGCCACGGCGGGACGGGGATGGGCCACGACCCCGCCGAGGTGGACCGGATGCACGCCGAGATGTCCTCTCGGCTCTCGCCCGAGGACCGGGCCGTTCACGAACGCATGCACGAGGCCTGCAGCGGCCTCATGAGCGAGAGGAGTCAGCGATGAAGTGTCTCAACTGGAAGGTGATCGCCGCGCTGGGGGCGGTCGGCGTCGGGATCTACCTCGTTGCCCCGGGGGCGGCCGCCGCCGCCGTCCCGCTGCTGGTCCTGGCCGCGTGCCCCCTGTCGATGCTGCTGATGATGCGGGCCATGGCCACGATGGGCCGCTGCACGACGAGCCACGACGGCCCCGGGCCCGCCGCCGACGCCGATGAGGTCGCCCGGCTGCGGGCCGAGGTAGAGGCCCTGCGAGCCGAGCGCCAGGGGAGGTAGCGGCACGATGGAGGCAGTGGGGGCTGCCCTGGGGTGCAGCCTGATGATGCTCGTCCCCCTGGCGGCCTTCGCCTGGTACGCGT
>DASZOE010000291.1:0-3941 GCA_035550945.1 Acidimicrobiales bacterium | reverse complement strand
AGTCCGGGCCGAGGCGCCGGCCGGCGACGCGGTCGACGCCGGGGCCGGCGTGGTGGTCCTCGGCGAGGCCGCGACCCGGGACGCCAACCGCGGGCGCCACCTGCCCACGCTGCCCGGCGCCCTGGGCGACGCCCTGCACGGGGCCGGGCGCCGCACCGCGGTCGTCGGCACGGCCGACACCGATCGGCCCCACCGCCCCGCGGCCGTGGCCGTGGCCGACCGAAGGGGGCGGGTCGACGCCGGCACCGTCGCCGCCCCCGGCCTCCTCGTCGCCGACCCGACCGCCCCCTTCGGCCGGCGGGCCGACCCCGACGTCGTCGTGGCCCGGGCCCGCCAGGCCCTCGAGGGCTCCGACGTCGTGGTGGTGGACGCCGGCGACCTGGAGCGGGCCGCGGTCGCGGGCTGGGGCCGGGAGGAGGCCCTCGCCCGCACCGACGCGCTGATCGGGCACCTCACGTCCGACCTGCCCGGGGAGGTCCTGGTGCTCGTCGTCGCCGTCACCCCGCCGACCCGGGAGTGGCGCCTGACACCGGTGGTGGCGGCAGGCGCGGGCGTGGTGCCGGGGTACCTCCACTCGCCCTCGACCAAGCGCCTGGGCCTCGTCACCCTCACCGATCTGGGCCCCACCGTGCTGGACGCCCTGGGCGCCCCGGTGCCGGCGGCGATGATCGGCCATCCCCTCCGGTACTCGCCGCAGCCCGTCGACCGTGACCGGCTGCGCACGCTCGACCGGGCCGCCACCTATCGCGAGCGCATCTACTTCCCGATCGCCCTCTCCTACATCGCCGTCCAGGCGGCGGTGTACCTGCTGGCCATGGCCGTCCTCGCCCGCCGGCGCCCCGGCGGTCGTTGGGGGGCCGCGGTCCGGGCTGCGGCGGTGGCCGTCGCCGCCTTCCCGCTCGCCACCTTCCTCTTCCGGGCCGTCCCCGGGGCGCCGGGGCTCGGGCCGGGCGGTGGTGCCGCCGTGCTCGTCGCCATCGACCTGGCGGTCACCGGTCTGGCCCTGCGCGCCCGGCGCCACCCGCTGGCGCCCCTCGCCTGGGTGATGGGGGCGACGGCCGGTCTCCTCATGCTCGACGTGGCCACCGGCGCCCGCCTGCAGGTCGCCTCGATCCTCGGCTACTCGCCCCACACCGCGGCCCGCTTCTTCGGTCTGGGCAACACCGCCTTCGCGGCGCTGGCCGCCACGTCGCTCCTGGCGGCCACGACCCACGTGGCCTACGCCCCCCGGCGCCGGGAGGCCCTGGCCGCGGCGGCCGCCTTCCTCCTCCTCGTGGTGGTGATCGACGGCGCCCCTCCGCTCGGCAACGACGTGGGCGGCATCCTCACCCTCGTCCCCGTGTTCGGGCTGACCATCTACGTGCTCGCCGGGCGCAGGCTGTCGTGGCGGGCCGTGGGTCTGGCCGTCGGCGCCACTGTCGCCCTCCTCGCCGTGGCCGCGGTGGTCGACGTGCTGCGCCCGGCCGACGCCCGCACCCACTTGGGACGGGTGGTGGCCGACACGTGGACGCACGGCGAGGACAGCCTGCTGACCACCATCGCCCGCAAGGCCGAGGCCAACGTGCGGGTCCTGCGCTCGTCGATCTGGACCTGGGCCGTTCCCATCATCGCCGTGTTCATGCTCTATCTGCTGGCCTGGCGCCGTCTGGCTGGCACCCTGCTGCCCGTCGGCTCCCCCATCCGCGTCGGTGTCCAGGCCGCCCTCGCCGCCGGCCTGCTCGGGTTCGCGGTCAACGACTCCGGGGTGATCATCACCGCCCTCGTGCTCACCTACGTCGGGCCCTTCCTGGCCGTCCTGGCCCTGGCCGCCCAGGGACCGTCCCCGGTCCTCCCCCGGGTCACCGCCGCCGGGGGAGAGGAGCGATCAACCGATGCCCCGGCGGTCCGGCGGTGATCCGCCTCGTCGTGGCCACCGTGGTCGGTGTGGCGGGTGGCCGCGTGGCGTGGCTGGCGACCCGGTCGCTGTTCGCCGCGCCCGCCCTGCGGCGGACCAACTGGCGGGGACGCGACGTGGCCACCGCGGCCGGCGTCCTCCTGCCCCTCGTGCTGCTCCTCGTCGAGGCCGGACGGGGCGTCGCCGCCGCCGCCGGGGCGGGGAAGCCGGGGACGACCGCCGGCCGCCTCCTCGTCCTCACCGCGGCGCTGGGCTTTGCCCTCCTCGGCGCCGTCGACGACCTCGTGGGTGACGCCGGCGACCGGGGGTTCCGGGGCCACCTTCGAGCTCTGCGCCGGGGCCGGGCGACCACGGGCGTGCTCAAGCTCTTGGGCGGTTCCGTTCTGGCCCTGGCCGTGGTCGGCCCAGGGGCGGGCCGCTCGCTGGGGCGGCTGCTGGCGGATGCCGCCCTCGTCGCCCTCGCCGCCAACCTGGCCAACCTCCTCGACCGGGCGCCGGGCCGGGTGGTGAAGGCCGGCGCCCTCGCCCTCGTGATCGTCGCCCTCGCGGCCCGGCGCCGGGAAGCCCTCGACGGGGTCGCGGTGGTGACCGGTGCCGCCCTCGGCCTGGCGCCCGACGACCTCGGCGAGCGCCTCATGCTCGGCGACGCGGGCGCCAACGCCCTCGGCGCGGTGCTGGGGCTGGGCGTGGTGCTCACCGCGAGCCCCGGAGCCCGGACCGGCACCCTCGCCGCCGTCGCCGTCCTGAACCTCTTGGGCGAGGTGGTCTCGTTCAGCCGGGTGATCGACGCGGTGCCGCCGCTGCGGGCCCTCGACCGGGCCGGCCGCCGGCCCTAGGGGGCCACCATGCCCGTGAAGTTGGAGCGGGGGCCCTCGCCGGAGCCGTTCACGGCCGACACCTGGTAGTAGTACAGGACCCCCCGGGTGGTGCTCGTGTCGAGGTAGTTCGTGGTGGTCCCGGCCAGGGTGACGAGGAGGACGAGGTTGCGGCTGCTCGTGCCCCGGTAGACCCGGTAGCCGGTGAGAGGCCCACTCCCGGTGCTGGCCGGCGGGTCCCACTGCAGCAGGATCCCCGCCGTCCGGGAGGGCTGGCGGGCGCTGAGGGACTGCGGTGCCGAGGGGACGCTCCCGGGCGCGACCGTCGTGGTCGTCCCCGGCGGTGCGGTGGTGGGCGGTGCCGTGGTGGGGGCCACGGTGGCCGGAGGGGCCGTGGTCGTCGTGGGCGGTGGCAGGGTGGTCGTGGTCGTCGTTCCCGTCGTGCCCGCCCCGATCAGGAAGGAGTTGTTGGCCGTGTTCCAGTGCGTGGCCAGGTAGCTGCCGACGGGAGGGGCGGTGCTGTAGTAGTCGTCGTTCCGGCAGTCGAGCAGGCCCTCGTTACTCGAGGGGCACGGGAAGGTCAGCGGGGCGCCGGAGCCGTCGGCGTAGCAGAGGCGGTCGTGCTCGTCGGTGCAATGGTTCTTCGACGTGGCGTGGGGGGCCGAGGTCTGCACGCCGCCGAGCAGGTGGATGAGCTCGTGGGCCTCGACGGAGGCTGACTGGCCCCAGCAGCCGGCGTCGACCCGCCCCAGCTCGCCGGGGACGCTGGGGTGGCCGTTGCTGTAGTTGTCGGCCGTCGGCCTGTCGTCGTAGTAGATCTCGGAGATCCCGCAGTACCGGTACGCGTCGACGAACGCGAGGTACTTGCGGTCGGCACGGTTGTAGCCCCGCGTCGTGAGCTCGTTCTTCGTGTTGGTGAAGCTGTCGTCGCCTGTGCGGGAGAGGGTGACGTTGGCAACCGAGACGTTGCACCCCGCGTCGTGGACGTAGCGGACCCGCCGGCTGCCCCCGGTTGCCGCCGCGCTCTGGTTGACGACGTTGTCGACGTTCGCCGCCCACTGGCGGATGTTGGCGACGACGGTGGCGTAGCGGTCGGCGACGTCCGACGCCCGGACGTACAGGACCTGGACCCGGTTGCCGCTGTTGCCGTCCCCGTCGCAGGCCACCGCGGCCGCGGCCGCCGTCCCGGTCACCGGAGAGGGCGTGGCCGCGGCCGTCCCCGCCCGCGCCCC
>DASZOE010000290.1:0-1576 GCA_035550945.1 Acidimicrobiales bacterium | reverse complement strand
GCCTGGGGTTGGGGCCCCATCCGGGTCAAAGAGGTCGCGTGGGGGCGAGGCGGGCGATGGCGGCCACGGCCCGGTAGGCGGCCTCGGCGGGTCCCAGCTCGTCGGGACGGAGCAGGTTGGCCATGATGCGCAGCACCCACTCCATCAGGGTCCTCGACCGCATGCCGGTCCCCACCAGCGCCCGCATGAGCTCCGGGCGGCCGATGATCTTCACGAAGGCGCGCGCCACCCGGTAGTAGAGGCCGTACTCGTCCTGGATGCGGCGGTCGTAGGCCTGTAGAGCGCCCGGGTCGTGGTTGGCCAGGGCGGCGGCCACCGCCTCGGCGGCCATGCGGCCGGTCTCGTAGGCGTAGGCGATGCCCTCGCCGTTGAAGGGGTTGATGCTGGCGCCGGCGTCCCCCACGACCACGTGGTTGGGCCCCGCGTGCGGCCCCACCGAGAGGGCCATGGGAAGTCGGCCCCCCACCGGCGCCCCGCACGCCGTCTCGGGCCGGATGTCCCACGACCTCGGGGCGTAGTTGGCGAAAGCGGCCATGAGGTGGCTGGTGTTGACCTCCTTCCACTGCCGGAAGGTCGACAGCAGCCCGATCCCCACGTTGATCCTGCCGTCGCCCACCGGGAAGATCCACCCGTAGCCGGGCAGGACGTTGCCCTCCTCGTCGCGGACGTCGAGATGGCTCTCGATCCACGGCTCGTCGTGACGGGGTGAGGTGTAGTAACCCCGGATGGCCATGCCCATCGGGTAGGCCTTGTTCCTGGTGGTGCCGAGGGCCCGGCCGAACCGGGAGTTGGCGCCGTCCGCCACCACCACGTAGTCGGCCAGGACCTCCCTCGTCCCGCCGGCCGCCTTGTCCGCCACCATCGCTCCCTGCACCCGGTCGCCGTCGGCCAGGGGGGACACCGCCTCGCACTCCTGCCACAGGGTGGCGCCCGCCTTCACGGCCCGCTCCGCCACCAGGTGGTCGAGGTCCTTCCGGGTGATGACGTAGCCGTAGGGGGGGTACCTCGGGTGCTCGGGCCAACGCAGCTCGAGGGTGCGGCCGAAGGCGATGGAGCGCAGGCCGTCGAAGCGGTGATGGCCGGCCAGCTCCCCGGCCAGGCCCATGTCGTGGAGCTCCGCCACCGAGCGGGGCGTGAGCCCGTCGCCGCAGGTCTTCTCCCGCGGATAGCGCTTCTTCTCCACCAGCACCACGTCCCGGCCCGCCTCGGCCAGCCAGTACGCGCAGGCGGCGCCCGACGGCCCGCCGCCGACCACCAGGACCTCGTGCCGCTCAGCCACCCGGTGCTCGGCGAGCAACCGTTGCCAGCGAGCCGGCCCTCACAAGTTGTCCCGCTCGTACTTGACGACGGCGGTGATCTCGGCGTCGGTCAGGTTCCCGGCGAACCCCGGCATGCCCCCGGTGGCCGGTGGGCGCGGCCCTCCCGGGCGGTTGGGATCGCCGTAGCTCCTGCCCGCGAAGGCCGCCGAGCCGGTCTTCACCCACTCCACGTGTTCGGCCTCGTTGGGGAAGGTCAGCTTGGACTGCCCGCCCGCCATTGCCGGGCCCACGCCGCCCTCGCCCCGGCTCCCGTGGCA